>JAGWBW010000066.1:11622-24754 GCA_021295695.1 Candidatus Latescibacterota bacterium | reverse complement strand
GAGGATTTTTTGAGCAGGGCGGTGTTCTCCCATGCCGCTTCCGGCCAGGTGCGTGCCCAAAGGCGGTGTGATGTCGATGGCAGCCTGGCCTATTTGAAGCATAGCACAATATCCTTGATAGGGGGCGTATATCTCGACCGTGCGCGGGCTCTTGATATAGTTTTGCCACAGAGGTCACAGAGAAGAAACTGAATCAATTCAACATACTCTTTATTTATGGTGAGCGATACTGAAATCGAACTGGGCAAGGCAAGCATTTTTGTAATATTTAACTCAAGTTGTGTAGTATAAAGAAGATGCTCGTCACAAAGCACAAAAATCGTTATTATAGACACGTCCATGGCTTCTTCCTTATGGTAAAGAATGTCATGGACGTTTTGCAATCTTTGTCACAACTTGGGTTATCTTTTTATGCACTGGCTCTTTTTTTCTATTATCCTCGATTTCGGTTTTGTTCAGCTTTTCAAGCTCGGACAAAGACGCGGCTGTTACGCGCCAGTGGTTGTTTCTGTAAACTACCTCGTATTAGCTTGCGCAATTGCCATTTATCTCTTTGTTACCGATGCGTGGACATTTCCCGCTCTTGCCCTTTATACGGGGTTGGGAACTGGTACGGTTTTTATCAGTTCCATGTTGCTGATGAATCACGCGCTTACCCTTGCGCCCATCGGCTCTGTGGTTACCCTATTATATTGGGAATTTATCTCTGGGGCGAATCCATGGCCCCAACGCAGTTTGTGGGGCTGCTTCTCGCGCTCAGTGCTCTGGTACTTATGACTTCTCATCCGGGCAGAACCGCGCAGGTCAAAGGAATAAAAGCATTTGGTTTGCTTATTGCGGTCTGTCTTTGCCAGGGCATAAGCCATACGTGTTTGCGGTCTGTTCACTATAATGGTCTCGATCCCGTCTATCTGCATATCTTGGTGTTCATCGGGGGAACTGCCGCGCTGATGGGCAGTGTTGTCATTATTCTTAAAAAACACCGGCCACAACGGCCTGCGGTCAAACTCGGCATTTTTATTGGTTGTTACAATGTCCTGGCGCTTTGCGTTATTATGACCGCATTAAGCAAGTTGCCAGGCACACTTTTTTTTCCGACATTGGGATGTAGTGTTGTTGTAATGGATAATCTCTTTGCCCATTTCTACTGGAAAGAACGCCTCGCTCGCCCCGCTGTTGCCGGTGTGGGGATCGCTGTTCTTGCCGTTCTTCTGGTTTTGTGAAAGGAATTCTCTATGAGCCGACCAAATATTGTTTTTGTATTCGCCGATGACTGGGGCTGGGGCGATTTGAGTTGTTACGGGCATCCTCATGCCAAAACACCAAATCTGGATCGCCTCGCCGCGCAGGGGACACTTTTTTCTCAGTTCTACGTTTGTTCTGGGGTTTGTTCCCCAAGCCGCGCCGCTGTTATGACCGGGCGTTTTCCGGCACACTGGGGCATACACGGGCATTTTGCACAGAACGAGCAAAACGCGGCACGGGGTATGCCCAATTTTCTCGATCCCGATGCGGTTACAGTTACTGGTCTGTTGCAACAAAGCGGGTACGCGGTGGGACACTTTGGCAAGTGGCATCTCGGTAGCGGCGAGGGCGCGCCCCCGCCTTATGATTACGGCATTGACGAGAGTAAAATCAATGTGGGCAATGGCCCGTTGCTCAATTTTACCGATTTGCAAACTGGCGAGGGCCGCAGCCGCTCTACAGAGGTGATTATTGATGAAACAATTGGTTTTATTGAGCGCAATAAAGACGAGCCTTTTTTTGTTCAGGCATGGCTCAACGATACCCATGCGATTCTCGATCCCACAGAAGAACAGATGGAACCCTACAAGCAATTCACGGCGAATGGCCTGGAAGACAAACACAAAGGAGCATTGCGGATTTACTATTCGGTTGTCACCGATGTGGATCGCCATATTGGCCGACTGATGGATAAACTCGACGAGTTGAATTTGAGCGATAATACCATTGTCATTTTTTCTGCGGACAACGGTCCCGAAGATATCCACATTCGCAATGCCACGCACAGCGGCGTCGGTTCTTCCGGTCCTTTTCGAGGCCGCAAACGCAGCCTCTACGAAGGCGGTGTGCGTACGCCTTTTATTATTCGCTGGCCCAATGGCGGTTCTGTCGGGCGCATTGATAACCATACGCCGCTGTGTGCGGTCGATTTTTTGCCCACTTTTTGCAATCTGGCTGGTGTTGATATCGATGGCTTAGTGCTCGATGGGGAAGATATGACCGATGCGCTGCGCGGTCGCAGTACTGAAAGAAAAAAACCGCTCATGTGGGAATGGCGGTTCAATATTGGCGGGCACTGTTTGCACAGCGATTGGAAATTGCTTTTAAATCCCGACCGCAGCCGCGTCGAACTCTTCAATATTCCACGAGATCCGATGGAACTCAACAATCGCGCAGAATATATGCCAGAGCGCGTCGCGCAGATGGCTGATCGGGTGCTCGCCTGGCAAGATACCCTGCCCGAAGGTCCGATTGATGCCAATGCGGGGTCCAATGCGTATCCCTGGCCCGGCACGTTTTAGGATATGGACGCACGTAAAACTGTACACGTCTATTTTGACGCGCTTACTTTGGGAGACGCCCGGCGATTAATTGCCCTTATGTCCCGCGCGCCCTATTATGTCAAAATAGGCACAGATGAAAACGAATATATCCAGGGTGGAGAAAATATATCCGAGTACTATCAGCATCATGTAGATAGTACAGAGGATTTTACCATTACATGCGATTATCTCGATGTTCAAGAGCGCGAGGCAGTTGCATGGTTTTACACACGTCAGACCTGGACTCTCAAATGGCAGGGCCAGCGCGAACAATTGGCTATGCGTTTGACGGGTGTTCTCGAAAAAGAAAAAGAGCAGTGGAAATTTGTCCAGATCCACGCCTCACTCGGCGTACCTGAATCAGGAGATATGCACGATGGATGAACTCGCCATTAACGGTGGCGCAAAGGCCAAGACCGTTCCGTACAATCAACCGAATAAATACACCGATGAAGAGCGCGAATTGTTGCTCGAGGTGCTCGATTCGGGTAAACTGATGGGACCGGGTGGGAAAGTCGCGGATTTTGAAGCTGAAATATGTCGCGCATTTGGGGTCAAACACGCGATTATGGTGACATCTGGCACGGTTGCACTGCAAACGGCTCTTGCCGCGCTGGGGGTATCTGAAGGCGATGAGGTTATTACCACGCCTATGACGGATTTTGGCACGACTGCGGCTATACTCGCGCTGCACGCCATTCCGGTTTTTTCTGATATTGATTTGTCAACTCGTTTGCTCGATCCGCAAAAGGTGCGCGAAAAAATTACGGATAAGACCAGAGTTATTATTACCGTCCACATGGCCGGTATGCTGTGTGAGATGGATGCATTTCTGGATATTAGCGAAGAGACAGGGGTCAAAATTCTCGAAGATTGCGCGCAGGCACACGGCGCGACTTATCGCGGTCGATTTGTGGGGGCTATTGGACATGCTGCAGGATTTTCCATGAATGAATCCAAGCAGATTTCCACTGGCGATGGTGGTTTTGTCACGACCAATGACGATGAGACCGCTGAAATCGCCCGTCTTTTCCGCGACAAAACCTATTTGCGGGGTCAGAAACTCGAACGCGGTGTGCAACCCATTCCGTTCTTTGGCACTAATTTGCGCCCGACCTGCTTGCAAGCCGCTGTCGCTATTGCCCAACTCCACAAGCTCGAATATCTCGTTGCCCGCCGCGACCAGATTGTTCGGCGATACTATGCCGAACTCGGCGATCTACCCCATCTGGATTTTCCGAAGATAGCCGATAACGTCCATCCCTCGTGGTGGCCGCTTGCCATTCGCTATACGGGTAGCACGCCAACGCGGGATGAACTCGTCGATGTTTTTCGCGCTGAGGGCGTTTCCATCAATACCAGTATGTCTGCAGTAAAAAATATTCTCCGCACAGAAGTTATTCAAAAACGCAAGTACTATCCTTTAACGGACGATATTCCTACATTCTGGCAAAATACCACGTACAATCCCGATGACTGTCCCAATGTCGATACCCTGCAAGCCACTTGCTTGCGCCTTCCCGTGAATGAACGCTATACCGATGAGGATATCGATCAAACGATCGCGGCGGTGAAAAAGGTTTGGGCGCACTATTTTTAGTGATATAGCGCGCGTTGTTTGTTGTCTTGACCTATCATTTGAAACTGAGTAAATTGCCCGTCACAAATCTACAACAACTGGTAAAGATAGCCATGACCTTAGATATCGAATCTGGTATTCGCTGCCCCAAAATTGACATGCATTGCCATGTCTGGCTTATGGATGGGTGGGAGCAGTCCGCTGATCAACTCGTCGCTTCGGGCGACATGCTCGGTATTACCGAATACTGGTGTTCTTCCATTATTCAGCAGGGCATACTGGCACCGTTTGAGGATGTGCCCCCTCACAACAATACTATTTTGAGCGCGATGGCGCGTCACCCCAAACGCATTCGCGGCTGGTGCTTTGTTATTCCCGGTCATTTTCAAGACGCCATAGGCGAAGCCGAGCGCTGTCTTGACGCGGGCATGATTGGCATTAAGCTCTACAATCAGTATCGCATCAACGATCCGGTTTTACATCCTATCCTCGAATTGGCGAGCGAACGCCGCGTGCCCATTCTTCAGCATGCCGGGTACCCCGTTCCCGAACACCGAGCAAGTCAGCCGCTCATTTCACACGGTATTCATTTTACCGAAGCCAGTGAAAAATATCCCGATGCGATTCTCATTCACGCCCATATCGGGGGTGGAGGTGATTGGGAACACACGGTGCGCGAAATGCGCCAGGCGTCCCCCAATGTTTATATTGATGTGTCGGGTAGCAACCTGGACGATGGACAGGTCGAATACGCGGTTTCAGAACTCGGCGTCGAGCGCGTGCTTTTTGGCACCGATGGTACGATGGCTGGCTCGGTGGGCAAAGTTCTCGATGCAGACCTCAGCGAAGACGAACGCGAACACATTTTTTGGATCAATGCCGAGCGCATTCTCGCACAACAGGGAGCTGCGCCTACGGAACCTCGCACCTATTAAAGGAAAATACAATCAAATGCTTATAGATGTAAATGCCTGGCTCGGCACATGGCCTTTTCGCTCACTGCGGGACAATACGCCCGATGCGCTCATCACACGCCTCGACCGCTCGGGTATTGACAAAGCGGTTGTCTCTTATATCGAAGCTGCATTTCACAGGCATCCGCAATCGGCGAATGAACGGCTCGCCCGCGATGTTGAACCGCATGGCGATCGTCTTATTCCAGTTGGTACAATTAATCCTCTGTCGCCGCATTGGGAAGATGACCTGGCATCTTGTATTGATCTCGGTATGAGAGGGATTCGCCTTTTTCCGCAATATCATAACTACCAGACCGATGGTGCTGAAAGCCGAAGCGTCGTTCAAGCATGCGCTCAGTGCAATCTTCCGGTTTTTATTCCGCATAGACTCGAAGATGTTCGGCAGCATCATTGGATGGATCCGGGGCAGAGTCTTGACCTGGCACAACTCGCCAATCTGATCGCGGCTGTGCCCAGTGCCACGATTATTATTCCCAATGCCCGTCCGCTTGCGCGGTCACCACTGTGGATGCGAGAGGATCTGCGCGATTTGAACTGGTATTTTGATCTTTCACTGGCTGAAATTCACTATGGTCTGCACAAGAGTACCAATGCGATGAAGGATCTGGGATATTTGATTGAGGAAGGCGGTGCGGGTCATATTCTTTTTGGCACGCATTTGCCCTTTTCCTATGCTGGCCCAGCTCTTGTCAAACTCGCGATCCTGCCCGTTGATGAAGAGATGCTTGAAG
This sequence comes from Candidatus Latescibacterota bacterium, assembly GCA_021295695.1. GTDB lineage: Bacteria > Latescibacterota > UBA2968 > UBA2968 > UBA2968 > VXRD01. Next base: position 18,900 of record JAGWBW010000066.1, on the reverse strand, counting down.
ATATTAAATACCGCACGGCTACTAAACTTCTGAATTTTTAGATTTCTACAGCCTGAACCATCAAAACAGTACAAACAAAACGCCCCTGTTTCTACCACTGAAACAGGGGCGTTTGAGTTGGTTTTTAGGGTGGTTTAATTACACTTCCTGACACGGCTTTCGCACAATGACGAGGTTGAGGGTGGGATCTTGCAGGGCGTCTCGAAAGACGGCGCGCATCTGGTCGTCGGTATCTTGTTCATGGACTTCGCGGACTCGTGACGCTCCGCCTGCAAGGGCGAGGTCGCGTATGGTGACTTGCGGTCCGGCTTCGCCGTTTATTTGAACGCCCTGGTCGGGAGTGGTTTGTCCGCCAGTGGTGAGCGAGCCGCCATTGTCGAGTACCATAACAATGGGCGTCGCACCTGTGGCGCGCGCATGGACGAGGGCATTGATACCGCCGTGATAAAAGGCGGAGTCGCCACATATCGCAATGGTGCGTTCCGCAATATCCGTTTTGCTCAGGCCACAGGCCACGCCAATGGCGGATCCCATCGAAAGTTTGGTGTCGAGCATTGGAGCGGCCATTACCACGCAGCCCGGATCGGCAGATATAAAGGGATTTTGGCCGAGGGCATGGGCTTCTTCGCGCAGTGCAGTAAGGATTTCTGTGAAGGGGCAGCCAGCGCAGTGGTTTTTGCGAAAGGGTTTTTCACTTTCCCAATTTTCTTCGGTGTAGCGCGTGGTTGGCGAGAAACCCGGGAGATAGTTGTCGAGTGCTTTTTGTATATGCCAGCGGAAGAGTTCACCCACGCTGGTGAGATGTCCCGTGCGTTTGCCCAGGATTGGCGGGGTAAAACCGGCGTCGTAACCAATGGCTTTGATGGCGTCTTCGATGTATGGATCGACTTCTTCAACGACGAGCACTTCGCTACACTTTGCGAGAAAGTCTGCGATGAGTTTTTGAGGTAGGGGATACAGGGCACTGAGTTTGAGGATGGTGAGGCCAGATGTGTCTGCCCCTTCAAGCGCGTCGAGGAGTTTGGTATGTACCATGCCACAAGCGATGATGCCTTTTTGTCCATCGCCATCTATGCTATTAAAGGGCAGGTCGCTAAATTGTGTGGTGGCGCGTGCGATTTTTCCGTGTAATTCTGTGTGGTTGCCTTCGGTTGTGCGAAGTGCCGATATCCAGCTCATTGGCTCGCGGTCGGGTTCGCGGGTGGCGTGTTGCGCTGCGGGGCGAAAGTCGGAAAGGGCCTGCGTGCTGACGCTGTAACTTCTGGTCAGGCGCAAGATCACGACAGATTGCAGGCTTTCTGAGTATTCAAAAGACCATTTTATCATGTCGCGGCCTTCTTCTGGCGTGGCGGGTTCAAGCATTGGAAGTTCGGCCAGGGGACCAAGGGTGCGTGTATCTTGTTCGTTTTGCGATCCCCAGGCGCCGGGATCATCTCCCATGACAATGACGAGTCCGGCGTGTACACCGGTCATGTTGAGCACCATCAGGGTATCGAGCGCAACGTTCATGCCCACGCTTTTGAGACATACGAGCGCGCGTTTGCCGCCTTGTGATGCACCGGCAGCCATATCGAGGGCAATGCGTTCATTGATACACCATTCGGCGTGGTGTCCGTGGTCTTTGGCCATTTCGGCCATGGCGTTAAATGTGTTTGTGCCGGGTGAACCGGGATACCCGGTTACAACGCCGACGCCCGCTTCTACAGCACCCCATGCCAGGGCGCGTTCTCCATCAATGGTTTGGGTCATTTTTCTACTCCTGAATGAAAATCGGGTGATAGCAATGGAAATATTAAAGCGTGTAGGGGCGTATTTGTCAAGTAGAGAAGGGGTTGTAGGGCGATGGGATAAAATCAAATAAAGCCAATCATCCGCCAGTATAACAGGGTCAGTGGAAGCAGTGCGATGAGCGTTACCAGAGAAATCAGCGACATCACGAGTACGAATTGGCCCATTCGAGCATATCGAAAGCTGTACGCGACAATAAATGGCGCACCCTGATAGGGGATGAAAACCACGCCTGTGCCGATTGCCAGACTGAGGGCGATGGGATGGGGTGATAGGCCGAGTTGTGGGCCGAGGTCGAGCAGGAAGGGAGCGAGCACGCCGCCAACCGCAGCGGTGTCCATCAAGAAATCAAATGGCACAGCCAGACAAGCTATAAGGGCGAGTTGGGCAATGGGAGTTTCAACTGTTTGGAGATGGTGTATGAATACGGACGCGAGGGCGCGGTTGAGGCCAGATTGTTCGAGGGCATGACCAATGGCAAAGACCGCGGAGATGAATATGAGAAGGGGGAAATTGACTTTTTTGATGGTGTCAAAGGGCAAGGGCCCCCAGCCGGGTAGATAGCAGAGGAGGACGAGGGCAAGGCCGATATAGACCGGGTGTATGCCGTGTATAACATCGGTTGTCCACAGGAGAACACCCGTGATGAGTATGCCGAGTATTTTTTTTTCGGGACCGGTCATGTGCGCGGGAACATCGGCGATAGCGGAATGTCCCGAGAGATCGGGTTCTTGCGATGGACGGAATAGCAGGCAGATAAGGCCGTAGAGCAGACCAACGCGCAGAAGGCCAATAATGGGAAAGAGATAATAGGCCCATTCGCTCCAGTAGATTGTGATATCGCGCGATTCGAGTACGCCGAGAATGACCAGATTGGGCACGCTGGCCGTCAGTATGCCCGTGCCGCTGTAATACGTGGCGCAGGTTAGTGAGAGGACGAGACCAGCACTGATTTTTGAGTTAGGGGCTTCGCCGAGGGTTTTGAGCAGAGAGACGACCATCGGCATAAAGATGAGGACGCGCACGACGCCAGAGGGAATCAACAGTGCCATTGTGAGGCCCAGAATGTGCAGGCCAAAGACGAGTTGCCGATATCCTCTAAGGCGACCGAGTACGCTTTGGGCCATTCGCGGTCCCAGAGGGGTTTCGGTAATGCCCAGGCTCAATGCCATTCCGGCAAAGACGAGCCAGACGGCTTTGCCAGAGAAGCCCTGAAATGTGGTTTCAAAAGAGAGAATGTCGAGAAGCGGAAAGAGCGTGAGGATGAAGATGGCGGTATAGGAAATGGGGATGGGTTCAAAGGTCCAGAAAATAACGGTGAGCGCGGTGAAAGCGAGTGCCAGGCGGGCAGATATGCCGAGGTCACTGGGGAAGAAAAAAATAAATAATGCCAGCGCAGGACCGAGGATGAGACCAATGGTTTGGGAACGGGTCATTGAAATTAAAAATTAGAACTGCTGTTGTACAGTCTGAAGTATTGCACAACATCAGTTTGGTATAACAGGCACGAAGGCTATTTTGTGGGGCTATTGAGGGGATATGTGCAAGATAAGGGGACAGGGGGTGATGGACAAATGAATTGTGGGCAGATGGATTCTCTATTGATTAAGTACAGAAAACCGCGTAGTTTAGCGCGGAGAAAGGAGATAAGACTATGAATTTTAGAGGCAAATTGGTTGATACGTCGCAGGTCGTGACCGTGCAAACAGATGGCGAGCAGATCACGGCTGTTCATGGTGAGGGGGTGGGAGATGCGATTGGTGGAGACGATGTGTGGATTGCGCCGGCGATTTTTGATGTGCAGGTCAATGGTGTGGGTGGGATCAACTACAAAGCCAAAGATTTGACGGTGGAGAAAATTGTGGAGACGGCGGCGTGGATGCACAGGGCGGGCACGGGTTTGTGGTGTCCCACGGTGACGACCTCATCTGAGGAAGATGCGGTTCACGGTCTGGCGCTGTTGGCAAAGGCATGCGAGGAATCAGAAGTTGCGCGTGCGTCTTTTGTGGGGTTTCACGTTGAAGGACCTTATATTGCATCTGAAGATGGTCCCCGCGGGGCGCACCCCCTGGAACATGTGCGCGATCCGGATTGGGATGAATTTCAGCGGTATCAAGAAGCGGCTGGTGGGCGTATTGCGATTTTTACGCTTGCGCCCGAGCGAGATGGTGCATTGGCATTTATTGAGAAGGTGGCTGCAACGGGTGTTATTGTTTCGATTGGTCATTCGGGCGCGAGTCCAGAGCGCATCCAGGAGGCGGTTGCCGCCGGTGCCCAAATGTCAACCCATCTGGGCAATGGCGCGCATGCCGAGTTGCCGCGCCATCCCAATTATATATGGGAACAACTCGCGGCAGATGCGTTGTGGGCAGGGATTATTCCCGACGGGTTTCACCTGCCACCTGCGGTGTTGAAGAGTTTTTATCGCGCAAAAGGCAAAGAACGCCTGTGTCTGGTGAGCGATGTGGCATCTATCGCTGGTCTGCCGCCGGGTATTTACGGCAGCGAAAGCGGGTTGGGACAGAGCGAGTTGCACGCCAATGGCAAAATTTCCCTGGCGGGCACACCTTATCTGGCGGGTGCGGGTTTGTTTTTGGATAGTGGTATTCCCAATGCTGTGCGGTTTACAGACGCTTCGCTATCCGATGCTATTGAAATGACATCGAGCAATCCGGCCCGTTTGTTGGGAATAGAAGACCGCGTGGGGTCTGTGGAAGTCGGCAAAGAGGCGAGTTTGTCTTTGTTCCGCTGGGAAGAAGGACAGAAGAAATTGGATGTGGTGGCGACGGTGGTGCGTGGGCAGGTTGTTTATGAGGCTGCATAAAGGAATGCGATATGGCTAAAAAAAAGGTTGTTCTAACAGGTGCATCGGGCTATGTGGCGGGACGGATGTTGCCGGCATTGCGCGAGAGATATGATCTGACATTGCTGGATGTGAAGACGACCAATCGCGAGGGGGAAGAAGTTGAAGGTGTGCAAGTTGTGGATTTGGAAAATCCGGATCGGGATGCGTATCGCACCTATTTTCAAGGTGCTGATGCTGTGGTACACAGTGGGTTTAAGGGGACTGTAGATTGGCGTCATACGGATTATTGGAAGGAGTCCGATAATATTCGGATGTGCTACAATGTTTACCAAACCTGTGTCGAAGAGGGTGTGAAACGCATTGTGGTGATGAGTTCAAATCACGCATGCGATTTTTACGAGCGGTTGATCTGGTCTGACCGATTGGATTTTGCCACGACCGATATGCTGCCTTTGTCTGATAATTTTTACGGTTGGGCAAAGTCGTCGTACGAACATCTATCTTTTGTGTTTGCAACGGGCAATGCGACCAATGGCAAGCGGCTGGAGAGTGTTCACATTCGCATTGGCGCGCCCCGAGATACCATTATGGAAGGGCAGTCGGCGGATGATTTGAAGCAGTTGCACCGCGAATTGGGCGCGTATTTGAGTGCGCGGGATTTGTCGCAATTGGTGATTAAGAGTATTGAGGCAGAGAATATTGAAGATGAAAATGGGGTGCCGTTTCAGGTGTTTTTTGGCATTAGTGGGAATACGCACCGGTTCTGGAATATCCATAATGCGAGGCGCATTGTGGGATACGCGCCAGAGGATGATAGTCAGGTCCGATTTGCGGGGGATATTGCAGATATTATCCGAGAAGCACAGAAAAAGCAATAACGGGTTTTTAATATGAAAATTACTGGATTTGAGACGATTCCCATTCGGGGTCGGGCGATGGTTTTGAAGATGTTTACGGATGAGGGATTGGTGGGGTATGGGGAGCCGATGAATTACGAGCATTGGCGCGTGGTGGCGCAGGCAGTAGAGGATATGGCCGAGTACCTGGTAGGCAAAGATCCGCTGAATATCGAAGATCACTGGCAGGCGATGTATCGCTCGAGTTATAGCCGGAGTATGCCGGTGCTGGTCGGTGCGCTGAGTGGGATTGAGATGGCGATGTGGGATGTGTTTGGCAAAATGGTTGGGCTACCAGCATGGAAACTTTTGGGTGGAAAAGTTCGCGATCGCATTCGCGTGTACACAGGGACGGGTGGGACAACGCCAGAAGAATGCGCGGAGAATGCGAGCCAAAAGGTGGCAGAGGGCTTTCGCGCTGTGAAGATGGGGGCTTCACCTCGTCCGGTGAGATTTGTCGATACGCCAGAGACCATCGATTTTATGGTTTCGCGCGTTGCTGCGGTGCGCGAAGCTGTGGGATATTCGGTCGATATTGCGGTGGATTTGCATCGGCGGTTGAGTCCGACGATGGCTGCGATTTTGGTGAAGGAGTTGGAGCCGCTGCGTCCACTGTTCGCAGAGGAGCCGTGTCATCCGGAAAATAACGAGGCGTTATTGGCGCTGTCTCGGGGCACAACCGTGCCCATTGCCACGGGCGAACGGCATTTGACGCGCTGGGGATTCCGCGAACTCATCGAGCGAGAGATGTGCGCGATTTTGCAACCGGATATTCGCCATTGTGGAGGGATGTTGGAATTGAAAAAGATCGCGGGGATGGCAGAGATTCACAATATGGCGATTGCGCCTCACAATGCCGCCGGGCCTGTGGGGGTGGCAGCGTCGGTGCATGTGATGGCAACGATTCCAAATTTGTTGATTTGCGAGGGCGGACATAACCTTGGAGAGGGCTTGTTTAAGACGCCTCTAATTTTTCGAGATGGTTTTATTGAATTGCCAACTGAGCCGGGTTTGGGTGTGGATATGGACGATGATGCGCTCGAGGCATTGCGCGATGAATCTTATCGTCTGCGCGGGATGTTCTGGCATGAAGATGACGGATCTTTTGCGGATTATTAAAAAAATGCGTTTGATAAACCTTGTAATTCTATTGCTATTAGCGAGCGGTTATGTAGATGCCGTAGAGAGAGATGTGTTGGCAATTCGACGAGAATACAACGATGTGTCCGCAGCCGTAGATAGTCTCGTGCGAATGATGCAGGTGGCAGATGCCGAGGTATTGAAGAAGCTGCCCGAAGCGCGTGCCGAGCGCGTGTTGCCCGATGGAATGACGGCTGTGATGATTTTTTGGGCGGATGACGAAGCGCGGGTTTGGCTCAATGATTTTCCCGTGGGCGAGACCCGGTTGACGCCCGTGGAAGTGACCGTGCCAGATTTGTATTTTCAAGGGCAAAATCGCCTGCGCGTGCGGTGTTGGGATACAGATCGGGTGGAGAGTGGTTTTTTGGGTGGGTTATACCTGAAAGATGGTGCTGGAAGGTTGTACCCCATTGTGGTTTCCAATGGGACATGGGAGACCTCAGGAGGACGGGCAACGGAAATTACTTATGCCCATCCAATGCCGGATATTCCCGGCGCACAACCAATTTGGGACGTGCGCATGTTTGGGGTTGTAGATATGGCTATCACGTTTGACCGGGCTGCGATTGATCGCGCACTTGCAAAAAGCGCACCCGCCATATCCAGGTCTGCGCGGCAACAGGCGATGGATTATCACACCTTTGCCCA
>JAGWBW010000066.1:0-11574 GCA_021295695.1 Candidatus Latescibacterota bacterium | reverse complement strand
GTTACAATCAGGAACGCGTCCGTTCTGCATCGCTGACACTGGGAAAAGCCGCGCCTTTGACCGAAAAGGTATCGGCACCAGTGGCAAAAAATGTGCGGTCCTGGTCGGAGAAATTACCGGCGGTGCAGCAGCAATTGATTTATCCAGACCGCCGCGCGTTAAAAGGAGAAAGTGCTGTAACTGCTGCTACGGGTGATGTGGTTCCTACTGCGAGTGATCGAGGCAGTCGCGAGCAGGCGTATCGCCCTCCTGAAGAACGCGGTGGGATGAAAAGTGAAACGAAAGATGAGGGGGTCAATGCTCAGGCGCAGCCGCAGGGGATGAGACGCGGTGGTGGAGGTGGGCAGTCGAGTCAGGCCACGCGATTGGGATTGTTGTTGCCCACGCTGATAGTGGGAATTTATGTGTTGTATGTGGCCATACGCTGGCAATCGTTAATGGGAGAGAGTGATTAATGTACGGATTACACTGGTCTGAATCGTTGTCGTTGGTTCTTTTTTGGGTGGTGTGTGCTATAGCAGGTGCATTGATTTTGATGCAACGCTTAAGTGTTATTTGTCGTTACGAAAAACAATTTGGCCTGCTTGAGTCCAATTGGCCTGGCGCGATAATAGGTGGATTGGGCGGTGCTGGCGTGGCGAGTATTGGTATTTATTTTTATTTTTTTGCACCAGCAGCTTCGGGTTGGGTCGAGTGGACGGGGCGTTCGGCTTATGTGCTCGTTTTGGGCAGTTCGGCAGCGCATCTGGTCACGTTTATTCATTTTTGGCGGCGATTGGGTGCAGAAGGTGCGGAAACGGGTAATTTAACCGCATTGCGCCAGGAACAGGTGGATAAATTTCGCCAGAGCCGCGAGAATTATGCGGACCTAAAAGCACGCGATGACGAGGCAGTAGATGAGTTACTCGCTGTGTTTGGCGAGCGGTTGTTGTCCGGGCAGCGCGCTTTGAGCCGCATTCCATTTTATGGGTATTTGGGTACTGTGTGCGGTATTTTGCTGATGGCCGAAGAACTGACCCGGCTGGATGAAGCGACCGAGACATTTAAAGTGTTGCGCGATATGGCAGGTGGATTGGTGCTGGCATTTCAGACAACACTCGTCGCCCTGCTGGCTTATTTGCCGCTTCGAAAGGGCTATGATATGTTATTGAATCGCATGTCTGATCTGGAACGCAAATGGTTGGATATGCGCGAAGGGGAGAAAAGAGAGTGAAGCGACGTTTTTTACAGCGCGCGGTGGCCGAAGCCGAAGCGCACGATGTGAGCAAAGAGTTGTTCCTGGGTATCATGATGTTGATGCTGTGTCTGGGGATTATGATTTTGAATGTGTCGCAGCCTGTGTGGCGCGTTTACCACCACAATCCCGAACCAGGAGATGTGGTGATTTTATATACTTCCAGAGGTCTGGCGTTTTCGGAAGATGGGCGGTCTGCAACACGCAATTTGGGACCGGGCGAGTTTCGCAAAACAGTAAGTGATCTGGTTGCAGAACCCGATCGGCATTTGCATCTGTTTCTAAAGGGGGGCAGCCGAGAGCGTATGGTCAATGACGCGGCTTATGCAGATTCTCTTTTGTCTGTTGGCACAGCGGGCCAAAAGGTGCGCCCCGCCGTATATGTGCATCTGTGGTAAATCGCAATAGTCCCAAATCAAAACCCGGTGATTTCACCGGGTTTTTTATTTTTTACTTTTGAGGGTGCGGGAGAATAGGTCGAGAACCGCATCCCAGGATTTTTCGGCGGCGTCTTCGTGGTAGTGGGTTAAACGCTGGGGGAAGAAATAGCCGTGTAGCGCGCCTTGCATAAAGTCAATGCGATGTAGGACATCACAGCGGGTGAGTTCGGTTTTGTAGCGTTGTAAGTGTTCTTCGGTCGCGCCAGCATCCTGGTCTGCCCAGCCAAAGTAGCCTTCGGCTTTGAGTTTGGGAATGGCGAGATGGGGTGAATCTGAGGCATCGGTGACGAGTTTGCCGCCGTGAATAGAGGCAAAGGCCAAAACGTGGTCGGGATACGCCGCTGCTGCAAAGAGGGCGTGGCGACCGCCCATGCAGGTGCCGATAGTGCCAACCCGCTGAGCGTCGGCTTGAGGCTCTGCTTTGTCGAGGTGGCGGATCAGTGCGCCCGTGTCCTCAATGACCATGGCATTGGTCGTGCTGGTGTTGAGGTTCATCGGGTGCAGGGGATCTGTTTTTTCGAGATTGAGATCGCCGCTCATGAATTTTTTGGGGTTGTAAGATGGATTGCCCAGGCGATAAAATAGGGAGGGTAGGACGGTATAATACCCTGCGCGAGCAAAACGACGGCACATGGTTTTCAATTCGTCGCGAATTCCAAATATGTCAAAGTAGAAGATGACAGCGGGATGCGGTCCTTCGCCTTCCGGATGAAAGACATAGGTGGGCATTGTACCGTCTGAAGTTGTAACTTCAATGGTTTTTTCGATCATCCGTTTATCCTTTTTATCCAAAAAGCCACGAAAAGATGCACTCGCGGCTTTTGTTCTATATAGCTATTAGATCAACTTGAGATGATGCCGCTCCTGATGAACTGTTTGTACAATAGAGGTCTTGCTACAAAGCTATCTACTCCCGACCTTGCGTTCGTACTCTCTGATCCCATTGGCGATAGCCGATCCATGACAGTGCTGATCCAGCAGGTCAACTATGTTGCGCGTCCGGCGTATCCAAAGCACCACAGTATTTTTGTTTTCAGGTCTTGAATTGAGCATTCGATAATCCGCTATGATTCTTAGACTGTGAAGGCGTCCCAGCAGGTTTCCCGCTCTCTCAATATCGACATTACCACTGTTGCTTAGATATCGGACCACTTCGCCATGATTTAGACGTTCCCAGGCCTGGTTCAGTTTTGCCAGATGTTCAAGTGCTGCATTAAATGCCGCATAGTAGGTACGACTGATAGCTGTTCTCAAGTCTGCTTTTGTCGCGGAAGTCTTGTTCGCCAGTTCGATAGCTGTAGTGAGAAAGTCTCTGGGGTCCATAAGCAATTATGACAAAATGTCGAACCCGATTCTGACGAGGTCATGAACGAGACCATCTTTGTCTCGGGGCATAGTCGCGACCCATTTTTGGGTGAATATTTCGTCTTCTTCCTCTATCTGATCGAGATCACCTTGTACACAAAAATCGATGACGAGCCAGGATTCTCCAATATCTGGATCTGTTTCCTTATACAGCTTGAGATCGCTTGCGCTTCGGTATGAAGCCGTGATCAGATCAACCGCTTGATGAATTGTATCTTCGAGGTCATGGTGCTCGCAAAACTGTTGTGCCTCGAGGTCAGTTGGCAGGCCACATACGTGCGGTAATTCGCTCGAGGTCGCTGCATCTGGCGGTCCATTTTCTATAACCCAGGATAGGGACCTGCTGGAATTTTCCTCAGTAGCTGCTAAATTTTTTGCTTGTGCCATTTGTACCTCTTATACCGAAGTAAAGCGGTAGATCAACTCGAAATGATGCCACCGCTTGGTGGGCCGCCTGCACCTGGCATACCACCTTGCCCGGGCATTGTGCCGGGAACGACGATGCGAGAAGATTCCTGGCGGCGATATTCTTTGGCTTCTTCAACCATTTGATCAACAGCCTCTTTGATGGCCTGGGGAAATTTTTCTATTGCTTCTTGAAGCGAAGCGGCTTCAATGGGTGCTGAGATTGGCAGAGGCCCCATTTGAGATATGATCTGTGTGGAGCCGATGTATTGGGTCGGACGACTTGTGTCGTCTGTGCCATCGGTGTTGATGGGGATCAGGCGCCGAATTGTGGCGACGCGCAAATCGGTGATGGATTCTTCTCGATAGAGGTTTTGTTGATCTACCTGAATCTGATCGAGTGGCAACTGGTCGGCCATGAGAGTCTCCAAAAAAAGGTTATGGGTTATGCCCTCCGAGGGCAATTAAATGTTGGCGTAAATATAGGACAAGTTGTGCAAATACGCACTTTTATTTTACTCTGTTAAGTCCATTGAGCGCGGCAACGCGATAGGCTTCGGCCATTGTGGGATAGTTGAAGGTGGTGTTGATAAAGTACATGAGCGTATTGGCCTCACCTTCTTGCGCCATAATGGCTTGCCCGATATGGATAATTTCAGATGCCTGAGAGCCAAAACAGTGGATGCCCAAAATTTCAAGAGTTTCGCGATGAAAGATAATTTTGAGCATGCCGGTGAGCCTGTCCGTTACCTGTGCCCGCGCGATATGGCGAAAGTAGGCGTGGCCCACTTCGTAGGGGATTTTTTGGGTCGTCAGTTCTTTTTCCGTAAATCCGATAGAACTGATTTCGGGAATGGTGTAAATACCCGTGGGGATGTCTTCCACGAGGTGTTGTTCGCATTCGCCAAAGATGAGATGGGTAGCGGCAAACCGCCCCTGATCGTAAGCCGCACTCGCCAGGCTGGGAAATCCAACGACATCGCCAACAGCATAAATGTGGGGCTGGGCGAGTGTTTGGTACGCGTCGTTGATGAGAATGGAGCCGCGCTCATCTGTTTCGATTCCGATATTTTCCAATCCCATGTTGTCCGAGTTTCCCGTGCGGCCTTCCGCCCAGAGGAGGATATCGCTGACAATTTGTTTGTTGGATTTCAGAAATACGCGCGCTTCGTTGTCATTGGCTTCAACGCGGTCGTATTCTTCGTTGTGGCGAATACGCACTCCGTTTTGGCTGAGATGATAACTGAGGGCGTCGATGATTTCGTCGTCGAGATAGGAGAGCAATTGGCTGCGGCTGTTGATGAGATTGACTTTTATGCGCAGGCCGCGGAATATGGATGCGTATTCACAGCCTATTACTCCCGCGCCATAAATAGTGATAATACGCGGTGTTTCTGTGAGGTCCAGGATGGAGTCGCTGTCGCGAATCCGCGGATGGGAAAAGTCAATGTCGGGTGGATTATAGGGACGAGATCCCGTAGCGATAATAAATCCCCGGGCGGTGTAGCGCTCAACCCCTCCGTTGAGCAATGCGACTTCGACGGTGTGTTCATTGACAAAAGATGCACGGCCCAGGATAATATCGATATCATTGCGTTCGTAATAGCCTCTGCGAAGGTCAACCTGATCTCCGATGAGGTCGGCAGCCCGGTCGAGCAGTTCGGGAAAACTCGTTGTGCTATGTGCATTGGTATCGATGAGTTGCTGGACATAGTGGCGCAGTGCTTTGCTCGGTATCGTGGCTCTGTGCGTGCTATTGCCGCCCACATTTTTGAAATTGTCGATGACGGCAACGCGCTTGCCTTCCTTGGCGGATTTCATTGCGGCGCCTTCTCCACCGGGGCCAGTACCTATCACGATGATGTCGTAGTCGCAGGTCATTTTGGATCCAGATATCCCAATTGCACGAGAAAGTCGTCCATTTGTGCGACGGTTTGTTCATAGTCTGAGCTATCGCCGCGGCCGTGGTTGAAAAAGCCGTGTCCCCTGCCTTCGTACGCGCAGAGTTCACAGGTATTGCCCGCTTCGCGCATCGCTTTTGTGAAGCGTTGGGCTTGTTCATAAGGGACGGTTGTGTCATCCGTGCCGTGGAAAATTACGGTGGGCGGCAGGTTGGAACAGATGTGTTGAAAAGGTGAGATTTCCAGTGGATCTTTGGGAAAACGTTCGGCGAGGCGTTTTAGTCCAGCGACATCGACGACGGGGTTAAAGAGCACCATTGCGTTGGGTTGAGAAGATATCGCCATATCTTCATCGGGCGCATCCTGGCCGGGAACAGTACCTGTACACGCGCCGACGTGACCGCCGGCCGATCCGCCACCCGAAGCGATGCGGTTGGGATCGATATTGAATTTATCGGCATGTGCCCTCAGCCAGCGAACCGCTGATTTGCCATCTTCTACACATTCATAAGGCGAGGTGTTGTGTTTGCTTTTGATGCGGTATTCAGCCGATGCAGCAAGTATCCCGCGTTTTGCGAGATACTGGCAATGAGGGAAAAACTGTTGCGGATTGCCACCCGTCCAACCACCGCCAAAGAAGAAGACAATGGCGGCTGTCTGTTCGTCGGTATCGGGTTCAAAAATGTGAATGGCGAGTTCGCCCTGGGGCGTGGTTTTGTATATGCGTTGCATGGTGGGTGTCCCTTCTATCGCGTAAATTGTCGATACTTGATCCGATGGGGTTGATCGGCGTCGGTGCCGAGGCGGCGTTTGCGGTCTGCTTCGTACTGCGAATAATTTCCGTCAAAGTAGATGACTTCGCTGTCTCCTTCAAAGGCCAGGATATGCGTGGCAATGCGGTCGAGGAACCAGCGGTCGTGTGAGATGATCACGGCGCATCCGCCAAAATTTTCAAGGGCGTCTTCCAGGGCGCGCATTGTGTTTACGTCGAGGTCATTTGTAGGTTCGTCCAGCAATATGACATTGGCACCTTCCTTGAGGATGCGCGCGAGGTGAACGCGGTTGCGCTCGCCGCCAGAGAGTTGACCAACGGGTTTTTGCTGGTCGGCTCCCGTAAAGTTGAAGCGCGCGAGATAGGCACGCGAATTGATTTCCCGGTTGCCCAGGGTGATAAAATCTTCACTATCTGAGACGGTCTGCCACACATTGTGATTGGGGTCGAGGACATCGCGGGTTTGTTCGACATAGGCGAGGCTAACCGTGTCGCCGATGCGGAATATCCCCGCGTCGGGCTGTTCTTCGCCAGTGATGAGGCGAAAGAGGGTGGTTTTTCCCGCGCCATTGGGTCCAATAACGCCGACAATGCCGCCGGGTGGTAGGGAAAAGGAGAGGTTTTCAAAGAGGAGTGTATCGCCATATCCTTTGGAAACTTCCTGGGCTTCGATGACAATATCGCCCAGGCGCGAACCGGGTGGAATATAAATTTCGAGGTCGCGTTCTTTTTCCTCGGTCTGATCGAGCAACTGATTATATGCGGTAATCCGCGCTCTGGATTTGGCGTGTCGGCCGCGCGGGTTCATGTTGATCCATTCGCGTTCTCTCGCGAGGGTTTTCAAACGCTGGTTTTCCCGGGTTGTTTCACTGGCCAGCCGTTTTTCTTTTTGATCGAGCCACGAAGAGTAGTTGCCTTTGTAGGGTATGCCTTTGCCGCGGTCGAGTTCGAGTATCCATCCGGCGACATTATCGAGGAAATAACGGTCGTGTGTGACGGCTATGATGGTGCCTGCATAACGTTGTAAGTGCTGTTCGAGCCAGCCAACGGTTTCGGCGTCGAGGTGGTTGGTCGGTTCGTCGAGCAAGAGAATATCGGGTTTGGAAAGGAGTAATCGACAAAGTGCCACGCGGCGGCATTCACCGCCCGAAAGGTGATCCACACGCGCATCACCCGGTGGACAACGCAGGGCATCCATCGCCTGTTCGATCCGCGCATCGAGGTCCCATAAGTTCTCTGCGTCGATTTTTTCCTGAAGTTCGCCCTGCTGTTCGATCACCCGATTCATTTCATCGTCGGACATGGGTTCGGCAAATTTGGCACTGAGCGCATTGTATTTGTTCATGAGGTCAACGTGCTCTTGTACGCCCTGTTCGACAATTTCGCGCACGGTTTTGCCTGGTTCAAGTTGGGGCTCTTGTTCCAAATATCCTATGGTGTGGCCAGGTGCGAGGTGGGTTTCGCCGTTGAATTTTTCATCTACACCAGACAGGATACGCAACAGCGTGCTTTTACCTGCGCCATTGAGGCCGAGTACACCGATTTTCGCGCCGTAGAAATAGGAAAGAGAGATGTCTTCGATGATGGGTTTTTTGTCGATGTATTTGCTCACGCGCACCATCGAATAGATGATTTTGTTTGGCTCATTGGCCATGTGCTATTTCTCCAGATTGTCTGATTCCAGGCTGCCGAGCAATTTTTCGGCTTCTTCGAGTTGTTGCTTATCGTTAATTGGTAGCCAAAAATCAGCTTCGATTACTTTTATTTTTCGCCCTACGGCAATCAATTTCATCCATACATCGGGCGTTTCATATTCGCCGCGTGCGGATGGCGCGATTTCCGCGTCAAAGAAATCTCTGTCCATGACCATTGCGCCGTTCCAAACCAAATTTGAAATAAATGTTTTTGGCTTTTCGACTGACCGAACGAGGTGTCCGTCTTCATCTGTCACCAGAACCCCAAAATGTTGAGGATCCGCCACACGCGAACCGACCAGAGCGAGGCCCTGTTGCTGTACGAGATTTTGAAGGCTGCGCGGTCCAAAGATGTCATCGCCAACGATTCCCAGCCACCGCCCGGTGATTGCAGGTGCCGCGACCCGAAATGCATGGGCGATGCCCAACGGCTCTTCCTGAACGAGAAATACAATGCGTCGCCCCCCATACGTGCCATCTGAAAAGTGCTGGCGAATCGCCTTTTCGTGTGGTCCCCCCACAATGAATACGAGTTCGCGTACCTCGCATGGCAATCGATCCAGCGCGTGTTCCACTACGGGTTTTCCCGCTACCGGCAATAAGTGCTTCGGACCCTCATAATCCATCGCCATCCGCGTTCCCTTGCCGGCTAACAGTACAACTGCTTGCATAAAGTCTCCTGACTACTGATGCTCTCAATGACTGTCCCGATAGTGTTGCTTGAGTATATCGCTGCCAAAGTCATTGGTCAGGTCGCGCCAGACAGCGTGGATATGATTGGCCTCGTCCTGGGTGCAGTCGTATTCGGCGAGGAAGGTGGAGCCGAGTACACGATAGTAGTGGCCTTCGCCGCGATTAATGCCGCCAGCCCAGGCAAATGCGGCTGTGTCGAGTGAGGTGAGGTTTGCACGCTGGGCTTCTGCAATTCTGTTGGGCAAGCGGGTGATATATACATCGATGAGTGCGGTGACGACCCCGCGTTGTGACGCGGTCATGTCCTTGAGTTGCAGCCCCTCGAGTTGGACTTCATCATTTACGCGGGGGACATTGCGGGTGAGGATGTCTGCGGGTGCTTCGTCACTGATGATTGCCACTCTTTTTTGGTCGCCGTCCAGAGAGGCGAGTAAGTCGCGGGCAAGGTCTTCTTCTTCTTTGAGGGCGCGCAATCCCTCGTGTTCGCCGTGCCGAACCTGTGCGGGATTGGATCCGAAGAAGACGGGCGTAGGGGCGACGAGTGTGCCGTTGACAATGGTGTAATTGACCGAGACGTGATGACCTTCAAAACGCCAACTCCAGGTGGTGTCACTGCCGGGCGTGCCAAAGATGACGAGGTTGTAGAGATCCGGGTCGCGCGGGAATCGCCGTCTGGGACCTTCTACTTCGGCGAGGATGGGTTCCAGGTTGATGATTGTTCTGGCTTTGGTGCGTGCCTGTTCGCTCAGTCCTGTGTCGAGCAGGGCAAATGCTTTGTCGCGCTGGTGGGCTTCCATGTCTTTGAGCGCGAGGCCCAATCGGTCGCGCGGGATGTAGTGCCAGTCACTCCGTGCGTTTTCATCGCCAAAGCCCAGTTGCGCAGTCGCCGCCTGATCGGGCCGTAGAGATGCCAAAAATGATGTGGCAGCTGGGTATAAAGTTCTTCGAGGTTCATGGACTTGCTCCTTGTGAATGTGGATGATTCTGCTATGCCTCATTGTGTAGATGGGTTTTGGGTTGCTACTGACCACTATCTACTGATTTTACTCTTCGCCCTCCCAGTGTAGCACCGCCATCAATGGTAAGTGCTTGTCCAGTGATACTTTTTCCTTTGTCGCTCGCCAAAAAGACGACCATGTGACCCACATCTTCGGGGGTTTGTTCGGTTCCCAGGGGTACGCTGTTGCGGATCACATCTTCGAAAATTTCTCTTGCGGTAAATTCCTTGTATGCCGGGTTGTTGTTTTTTATTTGAGACGCGATCATTTCCCAGGCGCGCGTCCAGAGGTAGCCGGGGCATATTGCGTTGACTCTGATCCCGCGTCCCGCGAGTTGGCTGGCTAAAGTTCTGGTTAAATGAATGACTCCGGCTTTGGCCGCGCCATAAGCTGGCATGGAAACGCTGGGCATTAACGCGGCGATAGATGCGATGTTGATGATGCTGGATCCGCGGCTGAGATGTGGAATGGCTGCTCTGGACGATACAAAAGCGGTTCGTAGATTGGTGTGTAGATGCGCGTCCCAATCGTCAACGGATAATTCCGTCAGTGGGATTTCCAGCGATGCTTTGGCCGCGTTTGTATCCGGTCCTCCAATGCCCGCGTTGTTGACCAGGATATCGAGTGAGCCGAGTTCTGCTACAACCCGGTCTGCTGCCGAGTGCATGGCTGTCTCATCGGATGCATCGGCTGATAGCCCTATTGCGGGCGTTTTGAGAGTTTTTGCGGTTTCTTTTGCGCCATCGCCGTCCAGGTCGGTAATGGCGATTTTTGCACCTGCATCCGATAGGTGTTGTGCAATGGCCGCTCCAATGCCCCGCGCAGCACCGGTTATGAGTGCAACCCGGTTTTGTAATTTCATGCTCACGGTTGTTCCTCTTCTAATTCCAATCCGAGTGTCTTTCCTTTTTCTACCGCGGGAATGCCCGCGCTCATCCATACAGGTGCGGGCGCGTCTTTGAGATAGTAGTCAAAGAATTGTTGCAGGCGAATGCTCCAATCTTTGCGGTTGTGGTGTTTGCGAATGCCGTGCGCTTCCCCGTTGTAATTGACCAGCCAGGCGGGTTTGCCCAGGCGGCGCAGAGCGACAAAGAGTTCGATGCCCTGGTACCAGGGCACTGCGCCGTCGTCGTCGTTGTGTAAGATGAGCAAAGGTGTTTGGATTTTGTCTGCCCAGAATATGGGTGAGTTTTCGATAAATCGCGTGGGTGCTTCCCAGAGTGAGCCTCCGATACGACTCTGGGTTTTTTCGTATTGCATCATGCGACTCAGTCCCGAAGCCCAGCGGATGCCGCCGTACGCACTGGTCATATTTGAGACGGGTGCGCCAGCTTCGGCTGCTCGAAATATGCTGGTTCTGGTGATCATATAGGCGATTTGATAGCCGCCCCAACTGTGGCCCTGTACACCAATTCGGTCGGGATTGACAAATCCCCGGTTTATGAGGTGCGTCACGCCAGAGACAACGGCGTTGACGGCACTTTCTCCGGGGAAGCCGACTTTGTAGGGGATGTCCGGAATAAAGATGAGATACCCGCGGCTGACGTAAAATGGGAAATTTATCGAGCCGCCCGAGGCTCCTGGTGCTCGGTGGGCGTGTAGTCGATGGGACATTTTTTCATAGAAATAGACCAGCATGGGATATTTCTGGGTGGGGTCGAAATTTTCGGGTTTGTAGAGAATGCCCTGCAGGGGGTTGCCGTCCAGTGAGGCCCATTCGACGAGTTCGGCGGTGCCCCAAAGGTAGTCTTTTTGTTGCGGATTGACGTCACTTATTTTTTGTGCATTCTGAAAATTGAGGTCAGAGGTCCAGAGGTCGGGATATTCTTCAAAAGATGATTGTCTGAAGAGGAGTATGTCTGCGTCTTTGGCTTTTTGGAGATTGGAAAACCGTTTGTCGCGCGCGATGAGTTCAACGGGTTTGTCGGTACTGTCAAGGCGATCTCGATAGTAGCCCATGGCTTTGGTTTTGAGATTAAAGCCCGATAAGAGCAAATCGGCTTTGGGATCGCGTGCCCGTTCTTCGGGGTCGAGGCTTACATATCGAAAGCGCGTTTCGGTCTCGCGCCCAA
>JAGWBW010000316.1 GCA_021295695.1 Candidatus Latescibacterota bacterium | reverse complement strand
GCCCAACGCGCACGCGAGATCGCGCCCTTCCTCTTCTTCGACTCCGACCCCTATCTCGTTATCTCCGAAGGGCGTTTGTACTGGATCTTAGATGCGTACACAACCACCAACATGTATCCCTATTCCAAACGCATGGGACGGTCACAGATCAACTACATCCGCAATGCGGTCAAGGTCGTTATGGATGCCTATCACGGTTCTGTCACCTTTTATCAGGCCGAGGATGAACCCGTGATTGCCGCTTATGCCGCGATGTTTCCCACTCTGTTCAAATCAATCGATACTATGCCTGCTGATTTGCGCGCTCATGTGCGGTATCCCGTTGATCTCTTCCGCATTCAAGCGACGATGTATCGCGAATATCATATGCAGGAAGCACAGGTGTTTTACAACCAGGAAGACCTGTGGGAAATCCCAAATGAAATCTACGGCCAAAACGACCGCACACAGCCTATGGAACCGTATTATATCATCGTCAAATTGCCCGGCGAACAACGCGAAGAGTTTCTGCTGCTCGTCCCCTTCACACCCGCGAAAAAGGACAATATGATCGGTTGGCTGGCCGCGCGATGCGACGGAGAAAACTACGGCGACTTGTTGGTCTATTCCTTGCCCAAAGAAAAACTCATCTATGGTCCCATGCAACTTGAAGCCCGCATTGATCAGCAGCCAGATATATCGAGTCAACTCACCCTGTGGGGACAAGGCGGCTCCGAGGTCATTCGCGGAAATCTTTTGGCTGTGCCCATCGAATCATCTTTCCTGTACGTTGAACCCATCTACCTGCAAGCCCGCCAGGAATCCGAGCAATTCCAACAACAGGGGTTTGAAGGCGAAGGCGGTGGACAGCCGCAGCAAGGACAACCACCGCGTCAACTCCAGCAAAGCACGGCCATACCCGAACTCAAGCAAGTGATTGTTGCCTTTGGTGGGCAGGTCATCATGCGCGATACGTTTGAAGATGCCCTCAACGACCTGTTTGGCACTGGCGCAGGAAAAACCCTGGACTCTTCAAGTTCTGAAGAAATATCCGCGACCACATCAGAACAACCCGCTGAACGCACCGCAGCAGTGTTGGCTTCAGAAGCAGATATGCAATTCCAGCGCGTGCGGGAATCCCTTCAAAAGTGGGATTGGACAACCGCGGGCGAAGCGATGAAACAGTTGGAACAATCGATTCTCGAATTAAAAAAGACACTGAAGAAATAAGCTCTCCAGTCCATTTGTCCCTATTCAAACATGGATAGACGGGATTATTCTGTCTATCCATAGTTTTTTAGAACTTCTCAGAAAGGAAAAAAATGGCTGTAAAAGTCGGATTTATCGGAACTGGCGGCATTTCACGCCCCCACCGGAAACATCTCAAAAATATGGATGACGTAGAAGTGGTGGCAATGTGCGACCTCGAAAAAGACCGCGTCGCAGAAGCCGCCGAAGAATGGAATGCTGCTGTTTATACAGATTACAAAACAATGCTCGAAAACGAAGACATGGATGCGCTATACGTGTGCATTCCGCCCTTTGCACACGAAGACCAGGAAATTATGGCCGCCGAAAAAGGCATTGCCCTCTTCGTAGAAAAACCCGTGTCTGTCACAATGGAAAAAGCCCGCGAAGTCGATGCTGCCATTCGCAAAAATAATGTGGTATCGTGCGTTGGCTTTCAAGGGCGCTATTTAGACATTATTGCACAGACAAAAGACCTGCTCGAAGATCGCCCCGTTGGCCTGGCAATGGGATACTGGATGGGCGGGATGCCCCAGGTGCCCTGGTGGCGGCGCAAAGAAATGTCGGGCGGACAGGCCGTTGAGCAAACCATTCACGTCACAGATACAGCGCGGTATCTCTTTGGCGAAGTAAAATCTGTCTATGCGGCTGGGCGCACGGGATTGATGACCGATGTGCCCGACTACAACATCGAAGATAGCAGCTCAGCCACGCTCGTTTTTGCAAACGGTCTGGCCGCCACTATCTTCTCAGCGTGTTTTCTATCCGGAGGACGCGGCAGAGGCGGCATTGACATCTTCACCAAAGACATGAACATCGAATATCGCGAGCGCAGATCCATCACCATCATTCAAGATGGCAATTCAGAACTGGTTGAGGTACAAAACGATTTCTGGCAAGACATGGACAATGATTTCATAGATGCCGTGCGAAAAGGCGACGACTCAGCACTCAAAATTACGTACGCCGATGCCGTCAAAACGCAGGAAGTCGTCATGGCCGTAAACCGCTCAATAGAGACTGGCGAAGTGGTTCAGATATCGGATATGTGAGGAACTGCATAAACTTCATCCATCTACAAAATCAGAAGACAGAACGCCTTCATAAGGCATACCAGTTTCTGGGTCGCGGTACATTCGCAGGCGATATCCCGCGATACCGAACCC
>JAGWBW010000315.1:2729-3181 GCA_021295695.1 Candidatus Latescibacterota bacterium | reverse complement strand
TTTCGCTTCAATCAGCGAAATATGGACAATTGGCAGACGGCGTACCGGCAGATTCAAGGTATTACCGATGTCGATCTTCTTCTCGTGGGTGGCGATCTCACGCGGGATGGGGCGCTCCACGACTTTGAGTATGAAGTTGCCAAACGCGAACTCGATGCTTTGCCGTATCCGTATTATGCGGTTCCCGGCAATATGGATACGTGCAACAAGCATACCGATAAAAATGGTGCTACCGGGCGCGAAGATATCCGTCTGAATGTCACGGCGGAGCAACTGGATTCGTTTGTGCCTTTTTTCGGTGATTTTCCCTGGAGTTTTGTACACAAGAATGTGCGCTTTAGCGGATTTTATGCGGCTGTGGCGGGTTCGGGATTATCTTATGAGACGCGCATGTGGCACTGGCTGGAAAGTGAGTTGCCGTCTCTTCCCCATGCGGCGCATCACGTCGTGAC
>JAGWBW010000315.1:0-2414 GCA_021295695.1 Candidatus Latescibacterota bacterium | reverse complement strand
CCGCTGGTTATGGCCCCGGCGGACATCCCAGGCCTGAGGAACGCGATTATTCGCTCGCGTGGGAAAAATGAGGAGTAACTTTCATGTCTGTTTTACATATTACGTCACCTGCTGCCCCTCCAGAGTGGGCACTTTTGCAACGCGAATTGATGCGCGCGCAGGCTACTGCATGCGAGGTTTTTTATCACCGATATTTTGACAGCCGGGGGTATCTGAAGTGTATTCCTCGGTGGGGGGGTAATGATGGTCCGGATGATGCGATAGAGAATCTTACCGGGTATTCAATGGTGCATACTCTGGGTGGACCAACTCATATTCTCGATCTCTACAAGCAGGCGTGGGAAGGGCATATTGAGCAGTATTCCGAGGCTAAAACCGAGGTTGTGCCCATTGGACGCGATGGTATGTATTACAAGGAGTTTCCCGCGTGTTTCGATTGGTTCCACCACGGGGAATCGCTTACTATTTTCAATTTGCAGGGGTTGTCCGATCCGCATGAGGTTACTTTTGGTCACCGCGTGCGTCGGTACGCGGGTTTTTATATGGATGAAGATCCCCAGGCGAAGAATTACGATCCCGAGCACAAGGTCATTCGCAGCCTTTTCAATGGGAGTCGGGGACCTTTATTGCGAAAAGCCACGGGTCTGGATTGGGCAGGGGATCCCTTTGAGGTTGAGGGGCGCTTTCCCGCACCGCGCCACGGTGAGCGCAATTTTGAAGAGATGCTCATGCATTTTGAAGATTATACCGATGTGATTGGCGATCATCCCTTGAATCTCGCGGCGACTACGCTCGGTTTCAATGCGTTCGCGCTGGCTGGTGAGGAGAAATACCGCACATGGTTGCTCGGATACGTGGATGCGTGGGCAGATCGCGCGGCTGAGAATAACGGTATTCTTCCGTCCAATATCGGTCTTGATGGTATTATTGGCGGTGCGTGTGATGGCAAATGGTATGGCGGTTGTTATGGCTGGGGATTTACTGTGGTTGTTCCGCAAACAGGCGCGCTTTCCAACCGCAATTCCATAGCCCGCGGTATAGCGGGTTTTGGCAATGCTTTGCTTTTGACGGGTGACCAAAAATATCCGGTTGTCTGGCGCACGATGCTCAATGCGGTGAATAGCAATAGCAAGAATGTTGATGGGGAAATACAGTATCCGCATATGCATGGGGATGATGGCTGGTATAGCTATAGTTCACAGCCCTTTAATCAGGGTGCGCTCGATGTGTATTACTGGACAATGGATGATGCCGATCTTCAGTACATTTCCGCAGATCCCTGGATAGACTATCTTCGCGGGAATAATTCCGATTATCCTGCGCGTACTTTGAGAAATGCGTTGAGCGCGATTCGCGGGAAGATGGAAAATGTGCGCAATGATACGTCTTCTACGGATACCAGGTTATCCGACGATCCATTGCCGTACAATCCCGCAACTACTGTCAATGCGCTTATACAGCTGCAACTGGGTGGTTTGGCGCCGAGACACGGCGAACCCCTGCATTGTCGCGTGCGTTATTTTGATCCCGAAAGTCGCCGTCCTGGGCTGCCGTCTGATGTGGCTGCTCTGGTCGAAACGCTGACAGCGGATCGTGTTGTGCTGTCACTCGTGAATGTCAACCAGACAGAATACCGCGATCTCATTATTCAGGGTGGTGCTTATGCCGAGCATCAGATTACTGCTGCGGAGGTTGATGGTAGTGTATTTGATCTCGATGCATCGTGGATGCCGGTCCGCCTTGGTCCTGGATGCGGTGCGCGACTTGTACTTAAAACAGAACGTTATGTCAATTCGCCCACTTTTGCGTTTCCCTGGGAAAGATAGGTACTGCGGGGGCTGGTGGGTTTGGTGCTTCTCTCACGTTTTACGTCTTACGTTTTACGTCTTACGATTTTTAAAAGGAGTCTCTTATGTCCAGAATTAACGTCAGCCTTGCCCGCCGCGAAAATCGCCGCCAGAATGTGTTTGGTGCTCTCGATCTCATCCGCGATGATGTGGTTCCCAAGCTCGCCGAGCAGGTGATGCTCAAACCCAATTTTCTTTCGTCTAAAAATCAACTGGCGTCTTCTCATCCCGATGCGATGCGAGGGGCTATTGATTTTTTGCTCACTACGCCCAATCCACCGGATGAAATTCTCATTGCCGAGGGAGGTAATGAAGATATTCCGGGAGAAGCTTTTGACAATTTCGGGTATGACGCTTTGAAAGAAGAATACGATGTTCCCATTCGACTTATTGATCTCAATTCCGAGACCCGGTGGGAATCTGTGCCGATTCTTCTCGACGACCGGACGGAATACCAGGTGCATATGCCCAAAACTGTGCTCGACTGTCCCTGCACGATTTCAATGGCGGTTGCCAAGACCCATGATGTTACAGTTGTTACGCTCGCGCTCAAGAATATGATTATGG
>JAGWBW010000314.1 GCA_021295695.1 Candidatus Latescibacterota bacterium | reverse complement strand
GGATATGGCGCGACGGTGTTGGATCTGGATGGGGATGGAAGAGATGAGGTGCTGATTTATGACCGGCAGAAGATTCTGGTATATGGCGCGCCAGCATAGCATCAACCGCGCAGGAGATATGCTATGAGGAATCAATGGGTCTTGTGTCTTCTGTTTTTTCCTCTGTTTCATTGTGCTGGGAATACCGGTCTGCTGGATTCTGATTATTCAACTATTGATGGCCGCATTGCGTTTGTGGGGCCGGGAGATTTTACATCATTCAAAATTTTTGTGATACGTCCCGATGGCGAAGGTTTGATGAGGCTTACGAGCGAGAAGGGGGGCTATACCAATCCCTCATGGTCCCCGAATGCGCGACGCATTGTATTTGCTTCAAATCGAGATGCACTGGGAAATTTTAGTATTTATATTTTTAATCTGGAGGATAGGGGCATACAGAAGGTGGTTGATTTGCCCGGTCCCGATCTCGGCCCAGCCTGGTCTCCTGATGGTCAAAGGATTGCTTTTGAAGTGCGGCGGAGCCTTGAAGGCCAGGATGACTTAGAACACAGGTTGATGATAAACGCCGATGGCACAGATTTGCATGAAGTTTCTGTAGATATGGAGATCTCTGCATCTTGCTGGTCGCCGAGGCAAACCGAATAGCAGTGAAGAGGAGGATGGTGTTGAAATCGCGGTGCAGGGGGTTTAAAAACGTTCATCTGTGTGCTCTTTTTGTTATACTGCCCATTGTCGCTTTGGCTCAGGAACCGGACTCTTTGAGGGTCTTAGAGAGAATGGTGCAGGCATCTCCAGGAGATCGTGAAATCTGGGTGCGGTTGGGGTATGCCTATTTGGATGCGGGAGATTTAGACCGGGCAGATAAGGCGTTCCGAAAAGGCGTCCAGGGTGAAACGGCATCCAGGGCATTCAACGGTCTGGGGCTGGTCTATACGAGACGGCCCAAACAGCCGGAGAAAGCGCTGTTTTATTTTCACCGTGCATTGGGAGCCGATCCCACATTTTTTGAAGTTCGGATGAACATCGCCCGATTGTACCTCAAGATGGGTAATTTCGATGCTGGAAAGGCATTAGAAGAGGTCATCCAGGCCGATTCGACATACGCGCCAGCCTATTTGGCGTTGGGAAATTGGTATGCAGATTGGTTTGAGGGGTGGGACGCCAATAGCGACGAACAGCAGCGGAGAATCGAGCTTTTTAGACGCTATATTTTGCTCCGTCCTGAGGATTCAGAGGGTCCCTATAGGCTGGCGTTGACTTATATTGAGCAGCAGCGCTATGGACAAGCTCTGGATGTGGCTGTACCCGCGATGGAATTACATCCAGATGAGGCGCGTCTTCTGCCGTTGGCTGCCCAGGCGTATGCAACTCAGGGGGAAGCGGATCACGCACTGGGCCTGTTTCGGATCTTTTTTTGGATGCTTCCAGACAGCAATCGGGCGTTGTATGAGGACCTATCACTGGTGGCGTTTCCAGAGGAGTTGGCGGCCTACAGGTCTTTGTCTGAGGCAGAACAAGAGGCGTTTTTAGATCGATTCTGGCTCAAGCGGGATCCAACGCTCATTTCAGCGGGAAGAGCACGGCGAGTGGAACACTATCGGCGGGTGTGGTATGCGCGTACGTATTTTGCCGATAAGGTGCAGCCCTGGGATAAGCGCGGAGAGGTTTATATCCGGTATGGCGCGCCGGACTACAGGTCTCGGTCTGATCGGGCCAACTCACCGCCCGGTGTGGCGGTACAGGCTATTAAAGAGCGAAATGCGTTCACCATTTACAGAAAAAAAGAATCTGGAGGCCTACCCATACCAGGAGAAATTGCACACGGCAGAGCGTTGATAGAGCCGGTTTTCCCTCTGGACCGGTCAGCGCGTGAAAGGGTAGATGATGTTTACGTTGCTGAGGAACCGACAGTACATTGGGAATCGTGGGTCTATACGCAGGTAGGTGGTGGTATTGAGTTTGTGTTTACAGATCAAATGTTAAATGGACAATGGGCATTCGCGCCACTACCTCTTTCTGAAAATCTTCCGATTGATTTAATGACGCGGTTGGCGGAATTGAATTCGGCCAATGTCCTGCAGGTCGTGTCTTCGGCAATGCCAGAACGCTACACTCTGCCCCCAGGGGTAGAACCACTGGCGTTCTATTACGATCTGGCAACTTTTCGCGGCAGGTCAGAAAATACCGCGGTGGAGGTTTATTACGGCATTGCACCCGAACAGATGGCCGTCCAGGAAGTTGGGCAATTGTCGCAAATCCAGGTGGAGCGAACAGTCGTGTTTACCGATAGTACCGGCGAAGTCGCACACCGAAATGTAGAGGCACTTCCGTTCGCATGGGCGGCATCACCGCCCCTCAAGCAGAGCACTTTCTTGCCAGATGTCGTCACGCTGGAAGTGCCATCGGGAACCTAT
>JAGWBW010000313.1:1277-3702 GCA_021295695.1 Candidatus Latescibacterota bacterium | reverse complement strand
CCAGAATCTTCTGCCGGTCATAAATCAGCACCTCATCTCTTCCATCCCCATCCAGATCCAACACCGTCGCGCCATATCCGATCCCATAATCGTACGCCCGAAATCCCCGGATGCGCTGTTTGGGCTGTTTGAAATCCTCTCGAAAGGGAAATTCCATCACCATGTTGCCATCTCCATCCATCAAAAACGGCCAGTAAAGATGTGTATCTTCTGGCTCGCTATCATAAGGCACATCTTCCTGTTGCCTCTTTAAGGCAGGGGCATAAATCACCAGATCCAGCCCGTCATCTCGCCAACCGCGTACAGCTTTTTGCGCGTATCCCACACCGGATTTTTGCCACAGCGCCTGTCCATCGGGCGTATAACACGTCATCCCAATCCACTTCTCATTCAAAATCATCGTCTGTCCATCTATATCACTGCGAAAACGCCCCACCGTCGTATTCTGCGAATGCTCGTGCGGGCGTCTCCAGATCACCTCGCCCTGCGTATTCGCCACAAAAAAGTCCTTGCTTCCCGAATACGCAATTTCAATCTCCCCATCCCCATCGAGATCTACTGGATTGATATTGTCTGCATGCTCTTTCGTGGCATTTTCCACAGGAATTGACCACAACAAAGTCCCATCGCTATCCACCAGATTATACCCGATCAACATCTCGTCATACCCATCGCCATC
This sequence comes from Candidatus Latescibacterota bacterium, assembly GCA_021295695.1. Classification (GTDB taxonomy): domain Bacteria; phylum Latescibacterota; class UBA2968; order UBA2968; family UBA2968; genus VXRD01. Next base: position 3,023 of record JAGWBW010000313.1, on the reverse strand, counting down.
CACATCGATCAACACCGGCGCATGCCCTGCCCCGTGATAATGCGGCGTCATCCACAGCTCCGACAAATCGCTATCCAGCACATAAGTCGGATTGCCGTATTCATAAGGCGGATAAGCACCATCATTGACCTTCACAACGAGTTGCTGCCGCGTCGGATCACCTCTCAAATTGCCCGCCTTCACCTGGGAAAAATTATCTGCAGGCAACTTCTTCTTTGCTTGCACCTCACCCGTTTCCCCGTCAAAAACCGTCAACACATCCCACACTATCGAAACCACCTCCGCCTTTCCATCGCCATCCACATCAGCGGTAATAAAATCATTGCCCCCATGCGCGCAGTAAGGATCTGTACCCCGATGCGGCTCCCCTACCTGCCATAGCTGATTGCCCTCCTGATCAATCGCCGTAATGCAAAACAAATGCCGTTCCTCGTCCGTATTCCATCCCCGCTCAATATAGAGATCCGACTTCAACTGCCCCGGGCTCTGCCGCAACAAAAACTCCAGCTTTCCATCGCCATTCACATCCGCCACAACCATCTGCCCGCCAACACCTTCCACATCCAGTTCCCACAACAACCGCGCATCTCTCCGTGCTTCGCCCATAGCTGACCCCCTTTTAGGGTACATCAATTTCTTCCACAACCACAACGCGATCCACCCCAACATCTTCCAACACCTGCACGCGCCCACTCACCCAGCGCACCTCAATTCGATCCACGCGACGCGCATTCCCCAGCCCAAAATGCAACCGCAAATCGCTCACCGACAAATAGCTCGACTGACTCCGAACCTCGCGCACCTGGATCTTTCCCCCCGCGCTCACATGTACCACTGCTCCAATCCCATCCCTATTTGAAAAACCCTGTCTCATCTGCTGCATACCCCCCACCAGTTTGACAGCGATCCAGTGTCCCGAATTCCCACCTTCATTGCGGAACACCCGCGCTCGCTGTCCCGAATGCAGCACCACCAGATCCAGGTCGCCATCTCCATCCAAATCGCCAATCGCCGACCCGCGACTCACCCCCGGCACCTCAACGCCCGCACTAACCACCTCAAATCGCCCATCCGTATTGCGAAATATTTGATCCATCTGTAAATAGGACTCAGCCAGGGAAAACGCCTTCACATTCGAAAAAATATGCCCATTTGCCACAAACAGATCCAGATCGCCATCGTTGTCATAATCGAAAAAATGAGTGCCAAATCCCAAAGGCAACAGAGACACCCCGGCAATACCGGTTGACACACTTCCCTCCATAAAAAACCCACCCGTCCTGCTCTGGTATATCGCATTGGTCTCGTAGGAAAAATTCGTCACAAAAATATCTGATCGCCCGTCCCCATCTACATCCCCCACATCAACCCCCATCCCCGCCTGCGTCCGACCTTGCGCATTAAACGCCACACCCGCCTCTATACCCACATCCTCAAACCGCCCCCCCTCGTTGCGATACAAAAAATTTGGCGTCGTATCATTCGCCACATAGAGATCGGTATCCCCATCCCCATCGTAATCCAGACTCACCACCCCAAGCCCCTTGCCCGAAGAAACCGCCACGACCATCATATTGATACAGCACATTGGCATCATAACCCGTCGTATAAAGATCGAGATCGCCATCATTGTCATAATCCCCAACCGTACACCCCATCCCGTACCCAACACCTGGCGCTCCCGATACAGCCGAAAAACGAAACCGGCCATCATATCTGTAAAACGCGTTCTCGCCACTCGCCTGC
>JAGWBW010000313.1:0-1121 GCA_021295695.1 Candidatus Latescibacterota bacterium | reverse complement strand
TACAGCCGAAAAACGATACCCGCCATCATTTCGGTAAAACGCGTTCTCGCCACTCGCCTGCCCGTGTTCTCCATTGACAAAATACAAATCGAGATCGCCATCCCCATCTGCATCAAACACCGCACAGCCCGACCCCATAGTTTCCAAATAATGCCAATTTCCCCGCGCGCCAGTCTGATGCACAAACGATATACCAGACGCTTCTGCAACCTCCACAAATTGCTCTGCGGCAACAGAACTCGAACATAAAAGTAAAAAAAGAATTCCAATAACTCTAATCACTAATATCCCCATCCAATTGCGAAAGTATAGTCACACCCATCTGCGTTTATCTGCGTTCATCTGTGGATGCTTTTGCCGCCATAGCCTCGGCCTCTGCTTTCCTCCCCGCCCGCCCGTATAGAATTGACAACTGGAGATACAACTCGCGCGGATCTTCCACACCCTGAATCACTTGATCATACAACGCCCTTGCCGCGTCCATATCCCCCGCTACCGCATATGCCACACCCAATCGCATCAGCAACCCAGCAGAATACTCAACCTGATCTGCTTTAATCTTATAGGTCGCAATGCACTTATTCAAATGTCCCGTCTTCGCCTGTGCCTGACTGATCTGATCGTAAATATAGAACGCAGCATAAGCAACCGGATCCATAGCCACAATCCGCTCATATCCCTCCACCACATCGCGCGACACCCCATCGGCACACAAAAACATATCTGTCCCGTATCTCAATGCCTCGTCAGATACCATGCTCCCTTCACCCAGCGCAAAAGCCGTATCATAAGACCGCCGCGCCCGCTCTACATCCCCCAACGCCTGATAGGACTGTCCCAGAGCCAAATAGACCAGGGGAACCTCCGGACTAAACCGCCAGGGCAAATCCGGATCTTCTACCAGAGCGACCGCTTCCCGATAAATCTCTATTGCCTTCTCCTGCTGTCCCAATCTCACAAACCTGTCTCCAAAATCCAGCAAATCGGCTATCTTATCAAATCGCACGGGCAACACATACTGATCTCGAACCACGTACCGCTGACGCTCGTCAAAAAACTTAAACGTCTCCCAGACCTGTCGCGCCGACAGAGAATCGCCCGATACCTGATAAGCCTGTGCC
>JAGWBW010000065.1 GCA_021295695.1 Candidatus Latescibacterota bacterium | reverse complement strand
CATGCCCGTCATGGTCGATTTTTGGCCGCGTCCCGAACGGCCCTACCCCGAGTTAATACTCGACAAACTCCGTCCAGGTGATATTCACACCCATGTTTATGCGCGGCAATTCCCCGTAGTAGATAACAACGGAAACGTCGAACCGTATATGTTTGAAGCCAGACAACGCGGAATCTGGTTTGACCTGGGACACGGCGCCGCGAGTTTCTGGTATCGAAACGGCGCGCGAGCCATTGCCAATGGATTTGCCCCCGACTCCATCAGCACAGACCTGCACATGGGCAATATTTCTGGTACTGTATTCAGCATGCAAGACACCATGTCAAAATGCCTGGCAATGGGCATGCCCCTCGAAGATGTAATTTACAGATCAACCGCGACGCCAGCGCATGCAATCGGGCGGCCAGAATTGGGCACACTATCGGTAGGTGCAGAGGCAGACGTTGCAGTACTCGCCCTCGAAACCGGAAACTTCTCATTTCAGGACTGCGGCTATACGCGAATAGATACAGATCAACGCCTGATCTGTCGGCTCACCATTCGCAATGGACAAATCATTTTTGATCGAGACGCGCGCACCGTACCCCATTGGGAAGATGCGCCCCCTGAATACTGGCCGGTAACGGAAACACCCGTCAGAGTACCCAGATTTTGGCGGGCATGAAAAGAAAATTATCCGCAGATGAACGCAGATGAACGCAGATGAACGCAGATGAACGCAGATTTTGGCGGGCATAAGTGGATAAGTCAGTCCAGCGTTTCTGGCCGCACCATCTCGCCCCGTTCGGCCGATGTATCGGCCGCGCATGCCGCCGCGAGCGAGTCGAAGGCATCTTCACCAGTCACCGCAATCGGTGCATCGTTCACGACCGAATCGACAAACGCGTGAACAGCCCCCGCGATCCCTGACGCTGTACTATTGTCCAAACCGCTTAAATCTTCCCAGTCCTCTGCCCCTTCACGATAGACATGCGGTCCCACAATCATGCCTGCAGAAGCAACCAGTCGGAACGTATCGTCGAAAAAATTCGAACGCGGCCAGCGCGCCTCATAGGTCACCGTGACCTGACCCACGACGCCACCTGCAAACTGGAACAGGGCAGATGTTGTTTTATCTCTTGGGAACGCCAGATTGCCGAGCCGATTGGCGAAAGCACAGACAGACTCGACAGGTAGGCCTGCGTAATGTCGCGCAAGATCCACTTCGTGAATGCCCGAACCATTCAAGGCACTCCGCCCCGCCTCTACCGACGCATACCACGGTGAACGCGCAAACTGTCCGCGTTTGTCCTGAATCGCATCGATACGGAGGTGGATCAGATCGCCCACTTCGCCAGCATCGAGAATCGCTTTGATTCGCTTAACACGCGGCCGAAACCTGCGCTCGTGCGCTACCATCACTTTCTTCCCTGTCGCCTTCGCAGCGGCCAAAATTGCACGCGCGTCCTCGAGGTTCGTCGCAAGCGGTTTTGTCTGCAACACATGGGCGCCAGCCTCGAAGCAAGCCGTTGAATGTGGCCGATGGAGATGGTCGGGGGTCACGACACACACCGCGTCGGGACGCTCCTTTTCGAGCATGACCTCGAGCATCTCATAGACGGCACTCACCTCGTCGTACTCCCTTTGAACCATTTCGGCTCGATCGGCGTCTGGATCCACCAGGACAAGCCTGCCTACCTCCGGATGCCCAACCAGTCCACGAACAAAATGCTGGCCCAACCCAAGCCCCACTACTGCTGCCTTTATCGATCCCATAACGTCTCCTTGTTATCCCCAAAGTCGGCGACACGCGAATAGCGATCAAAAAGATAATAAAACTCAAAATCTATAAACAAAATTTCTTGAAAATGACCTGGTAAAACGATTTTAGCAAAAAGGCGATCCACCGCAGGATAGATCGCCTTTTCTTTTTAACTGATGTTACGCATGTCAGGCGTTTTGTCATGCTGAGCGGAGTGAAGTAGGAGATTTTTCGACTCCGCTGCGCTCCGCTCAAAATGACAGGCACAGGATATTGTGCCTATGCGTAACGTCAATTTTTAAGTTAAAAAACTCACCTATCTATTTCAACAACACCATACGTCCCGTTATTTCTCCCTGCACAGTCTTGAGGTAATAGACATACCGGCCAGATGCCACCGCCTGACCGTTGTTATTGCGACCATCCCAACGCACCTGGTAAGCCCCAGCCACCTGATATGCACTAACCAGTGAACGTACTTTCTGTCCCAGAACATTGTAAATAATGAGAGAAACGTCGCCGGATTCCGGAATCTGATAAGCAATAACTGTTTCCGGGTTAAATGGATTGGGGAAATTAGAAGCTGTTAAGCTGACAAATGAAGCGCCTCCTCCAACAGGCAGTGTAATATTTATCTGACGGCCCGGATTGAGCGGGATACTCGTCCAGGTATCCAGCACATTGCCGGAAGAATCTATTGCTCTCGCTGCATAATAACCCGATAGACGAGGCGTGGAGACCCGAATACGCGTCTGCCCATTGTCCTCCGTAATGCCACGCCATTGATATATCGTACTCTCGCCTGCTATGGACCTGCCGATTTCAACCTCAATGCCAGATAGAGGCGCTCCATTTTGAGTCAGCGTGATATTGAGCATCGCCTGCTGGTCTGCGCTCAGACGGCTAATCACCTGATAGACGGAAACCGTACCGCTGACCTCACTGGAAACCATCACAAGTGCGTTATTACTGGGACTCTCGTCTTCGGATACGAAAATAAGAGATTCCGGACCAATATCGTTGGCATTGTGTACATAGGTAACAAATTGAGAGGCTTCGGGAACGGTGATATCATAAGCAAATATACCACCTACGCGCTCCATACCGATAAATGCGTAGATGCGATCGCCAATTTTGCCTATGGCAATAGCTTCGGGTTCCGGTCCCTTATCATCGCTGCGCTCATCGCGAGAATCTGCACTACCCTGTGAGTTGAAGAGATCGGGAAACAGGCGAGCAAAATACCACAGAAGCGATGCATTTAATCCTCCTGGAAAGAGTAGGTGGGCAATTATTTTCCAGGATAAATATGATGTGGCAATGTCACCTGTTTATGACAATACAATGACAGTTGAAATTCTAAAAAGTTAGAAATTAATGACAGAATGCATCTTGCTCACATCGCCTTCTCAAACAAGCAAACAATAAAATGGCAGCGATGTTGCCCAGTGGCAGACCAGAGTAAAAAAAGGCGATCCCCCACATGGCAGATCGCCTTTTCTTATACAAACGTCTCTTATTTATCGCATCAATGCATTTCGTGCGTATCTAATCCATGCACCGCTTCGGACTCGATAAAATACAGCCCATACGCAAGCGCAATCCCCATGAGGAAGCACACCGTGAGCTTGACGCGATCGTGACTGTGAAAATGGATTTCCGGTAACAGATCGCTCAGGGAAATACACAGAAACGCGCCGGCTGCCAAAACCAGCACATAACCGACCACCTCTTCCTCCCAATGCCCCAGAAGCCCAATCCCCCAAAAAGTCAACAAAGCCACCACCGGACAGAGCATGGCGAAGCCGATATTGACTGCTATACGAGTACGCAGACTATGGCCAGCGGCCTGCAACAAACCGATAATGGAAAACGCGTCGAGTGGCTTGTGCAAAAGAATCGCAAGAAACACCCCGAGACCCGCTAAACCGACTTCGTCCCCATGTATTTCACCAACCCGGATGCTGGTACCCAGAGCAATACCCTCGGTCACCGTATGTAATCCCAGCCCCATGCCGATGCCGATCAACCTGCTCTCGGAACTGGCATGATCGTGGGCGTGCTCATGGGCATGCTCGTGAAGGAAATCACCTGCTTCATCGCCAAATTCGTGCTGATGAAAATGGAAGATACGCAACAACAACACCATCAGAATGATGCCAAACATCATCAATCCCACGGCCTTTTCAACAGCGCCTGGCCCGGGAATCATCACCAAACCGTGCGGCAGGAGATGATACAGCGCGACGCTAAGTATAAAACCCGCAACAAAACTCATCACCATCTGGATGCGCGTATGCGTCATCTTAACAATTGCCGGCAGATATCCACCGAGCAAAGACGCGGCAAGGATAGCGAGGGAGTATCCCAACAAAAGGAGCAGAAAATTTAAATCCATAATGGTTTAAATCGGAACCTGGCTCATGGTGGTGATCTGGGTTAGGATGGGCGTGAGGAATTAGAACAGATGTGAGGAAACGAAAGAAATTAGCAGGTATAAGTACTTCCATTATGCGAGAAGACAGTACAACCCATCGAGACTATTATTAGAAGAACAGGATCAACAGAATAATACTGCTCAATCCACCAAGCAGAAATCCCACAGCACTGACAACACCGGCCGCTGTGGCGTAATTGGCCAGGCGAAAAGTCTGTTCTTCAACCGTAAACATCACCTGTGTTCGATCGATCTCGCCATCGACAAACTGTTTCAACGCAGTCTCCGCACCGTGAGCCTCCTTTACCGAGACTACGGCGACCAGGATCATAGCTACGGCTGATGCAAGTGTTCCAATCGCAAACATGAGTAGCGTCAGCAAGGAGGCCCAGTGATAAGCGGGATCTTCACCACCACCTGTGGATGCACTCATGAAACCGATAATCAACGCGGCACCACCCGCATTGCCAAACAACAACAGGCGTGCTGTCTCGGTAATCATCCTGAACATGGTACCGCGCCGCAAAGCAACAACCTTATAAAGCTCGCGCAACCACTCTTCGCCGATTTCTTCGACGGAAAATTCGTCTATATTCTTCAAGGATTATTCTCCCTTTGCAGAATGATCGTCACTCAGATGGGTCAACCTGATGTAGCTTGAACCCGCATTCTCACCGAATTTGAAATGAAGGACCCAATCGCCAAGCACGACAGGCTTAGCTGGCGACATTCCATCTTTCAAGAACTTCTCTCGCGTCAACTCATCGGCCATACGATCCAACACGTCTGTTTTGTATTCCTGCGACAATGACGTTGGCAGCACGCCCGTCAACTCACCGGCCATACGCTCCAACACAGCGATGAGATATCGGCCCAATATATACCCCTCCAGACACACCTCATTAAATTCGTGGTGGTGGTCTTCCGTTGACGATCTTATGGCTTGTTGGAACTGTCGCACGACATGACTACTCAGGTTTTGCGCATCTGGCATCACCTCAGTCACCAGGATTCTATCGCTCGGTGTAGCGATCCTCTTCTTCAATTCGCGGGATAAGACAAAGGACAGATTGGCTATTATGTATTTATGTCCCAGAGAATTAGCCAAGTTGATGATTTCCGAATTGGCGGTATAGGCTCCCACTATCAGGATAGCGTCCAGATCGGCTTTGTCCAAAGCGAACAGGCTCGCATGAACGGCATGTGTATTCCGCGAGTAGGAGGTCTTCGCCAGTAGGGGAAGGTCGCGACTATCGAGAACCTCCTTGTAGTTTCTCAAGACAGAACGCCCAAACGCATCATCCTGATATATAATACCAAAACGCCTTTTGCCGAGATCGTCAACCATGTGATGAACCAGTTCATAGATCTCGTCAAAGTAGCCAGCCCTCAGATTGATGACATTTGGATACTGTTTGGCATCGCGCAGAAAGTCGGCCCCTGTAAACGGTCCCACAAAGGGAATCTGAGCTGTTCTCAGCACGGGTACAATGCGCCTGGCAGTCGGCGTTCCCACGCCGCCGATGACGGCGAACACATTGTTTTTGGAAGCAAACATCTCTGCATTTGCGGCAGCCAGATCAGGCTCGTACGCATCATCTACAGAAATGAGCCTCAACAACCTGCCATACACCCCGCCTCGATCATTCTGTTCCTCAAAAGCGGTCAAAATGCCGGCTCGATACCACAAACCCAAATTTTTGTTCGGACCAGAGAAACAGGCGGTTTGTCCGAACACAATCGTACTATCAGTAACTCCCGGAGCCGCCGCAGAGGGCAGGGTGAGCACCAGCAAGATGAGACAGGAAGCTATGCCCGTCGATATGGGCTTATTGAGCAGAATCACTTTTTTTCTCCTTATCCACGGTTTTGCTGCTATCCTGCACGCTTTCTGTAGCTTTCGTCTCGATCACCGCCTGCTGGTCTGCCTGTCGCACGGTGGTCTGGGGATGAGTTGACGTGTGCTCATGAGAGAATACACTGGGCAGATCGAATATCAGTGACCTCATATTGGCGACCCTCTGGTGATGGCGTTCCACGCGCCTTTTGTGAAATTGCCCGTCCAGCAAGTGTTTGTCCTCATCGACATTTTCAAAAGTATGCGTATCCTGCTGTCGCGCCGTTGAAAAAGAGGGCCTTTCGACAGCATCACCGGAAGGCGCGTCCATCAATATATCTGCAGGAGTATGCGCCGCGAGACCTTCTATCATATTGATATCTATTGTCGCCTCATTGCGGGGATTGACCGCCGACAGACTCGCTTCCGCGAAAATCGTGCGCATGCGCTGCCAGTAGCGCGTAATAGCCACTTGCGTCCGCTGTTTTTTGTACTCGGCGAGTAGCGCGAGAAATGCGTCGGCACTGCTTTGAGCCTGCACAATGCGTTCCTGCGCCCTGGCGCGGGCGTCCATCACCACTGCCTCCGCCTGCCCCCTGCTGTGCGCGATCATCTTCTCCCGCGTGCGATTGGCATTACTCTCTGCTTGCGCACGCTCGGCAATTGCATCGTTGACATCCCGGAATGCAGCAATCGTCTCTTCAATCGGGCTTATATCGACGATATTGAGAGAGACGACCTCTATGCCAACGTCATATTCTTCGAGAAGACTGGCGATCTGGACCAACAGGTGGTGTTGAATGATGTTGCGATTGGAGGTCAGGATCAGATCAATAAAATTTTGTCCCATGATATTGATCAACTCTTCCCGCAAGAGCAGGGCGGTCACCTCAAGAGGATCGACAGTTGCATACAGAAAATTCCTCAGATTATCTATCCGGTATTGAAGGGCGATATCCACCTCAAACAGGTTCGTGTCCCCGGACAATATTGTAAAATTGACCGTGCCGCCGCTCTTACTGGCTATCTGATGCTGGACGATCCGTTTGACCTTGCGAATATGAATTTCGTCGATAACGGGGATGCAGTAGTGTATACCGGGACCGACGTCCGTAGCCACGACCTTCCCGAAACGCAGAACCACAGCCTCTTCCTCTTTCTTTATAACGTAGAAACCACTGCCCAACACCACAGCGAGGACAATCGCGGTGAGCACTGTGAGGATCCGCCTTTTGGGATACTGCCCAACAAAATCAAACGCGGCGTAGATCATGCGCGTACTGCGCGGTAATGGTTGTTGTTCATTCATCGTCATAGCCCCGTCTTATCTGGGTATAGATTTGCTGTCCAGATATTTGAATAATTCACTGTCTGCCGGCAGCATGAGCGTCGTGTTTTTATCGATGATCAGATCGTAGCTGTCGAGTGCGCGGATAAACTTGTAGAACTCCGGATCTTCCCGATAGGCTTTGCCCAGCACTGCCATTGCCTGAGCCTCGGCAATGCCGAGAATAGTCGTCGCTTCTGCATGGGCGTCAGCCATAATTTTTTCGTGCTCGTTAATGGCGAGAGCCTCAATGGTTATCGCCTTCTCTTCCCCCTCGCTGCGATAGCGGGTGGCAATGCGCGCACGCTCGGAAATCATTCGCTGGATCACGCTCGGCCGGTTCTCCACCGGCAAGGTGTATTCAACAATACCGACCCGTATAACCTCAATCCCATAGTTGGCTTTGGCGATTGGCGCGATCCTGTTGTGCATTTCGCGGCACGCCTCATGCAGGTCTTCGTGTTCCAGCCCCAGACTGATAAACGCATCGCGTGCCCTATTGCTGATGACAATACCGCTGCTCGCAAAATAGAGTTCCCGCAAACGATCAACGGCATTTACATCGGTTCGGATGGCTTCGACATACTTGATGGGATCACTGATACGCCACATCGTATAACCATCAACCAGGACATTCTTCTGGTCTTCCGTAATCAACTCATGGGTAAGACCGCTGAGCGTCTGGATGCGTCGCTCAACCTTGTATATCTTCGATATTGGCCACGGCCATTTGACATGCAGCCCGGGTTCTTTGACGGGCGGCGAGATTTTGCCAAAGTTGGTCAACACGCCTTGTTGCGTTTCATGGATGGTGTAAAAACAGCTATACGCGATTACACCAACCAAAACCACGACAATGGCTGTGACGATTCTTTTGAAAGTCATAATTTTTTCTCCCTATCAGTGCTGGGCATTCGCGTTTGCCTTCGCCGGCTTACTCTTCCATAGCGCGACCTTTTCGAGGCTCCGCTTGTTGGGAACGATAATTTTGGCATTGCCAGAAAGCGCGGTTTCCAGCTTCTCTCGCCATAGCATGGTCTGGAGAACATTGGGCGCACGCTGCACTGCATTAGCCACAGCTTTTATCGCATCAGCTTCGGCAGCAGAAGTGGTTACTTTCCTGAACGCCTCGCCATTCGCCTGCTCCACTTCGTAAATCGCATTTCCATGTGCCCGGGGAACTAACGACGTCAAGAAACGCTGGGCATTGACGATAATCCGCTCTCGATCCTCTTGAGAACTCGAGATTTCCCGGAAAGCACTCATTGTTTCTGCCGCCGGGTTAATACTCACCAGATTTACATCAATCAGTTCAACGCTCTCGAACACCGGGCGCGACGCCTCGACAGTGCCCGCAAATAGCTGTCTGATATGCTGCTCCAGGGTTGCGCGGTGAACACTGAGCAGATGATCCAGATTGCGGGCAGATACAAACTCGCGCAGATGATCCTTGATAGCGTCTTGAATAATCTGTTTAGGGTTCTGGATCTGGTAATGATACGTATAGGCATCCTTTACGCGGTACTGCGCATTGATGGTAAGAGAGAGGATGTTCAAATCGCCCGAAATCAATTCGTACGGGTTCGCGTTTGTAATGTATTTCACTTCTTTCACCGACCATTTATCCACCTGCACAAAGGGACGGGGCGCGAGATAGTGCAATCCCGGCTGCAAGTCTTGCCAGTAAACCGCGCCAAACAGACGCCCATAGCCCACCTGCCCGGGAGGAATCACAGTAAAACCGCTACCGAGGAATAGCGCGATCAGCAAACCGTAAAACGTCATTCCCAATGGCGTGGCGGGAGTAAAAATACCCACAAAAGAACGGTTGCGCGTTACGCGCCCCCAGAACGCTTTACACGGTTCGGCCACAGGGCGGAGATTGAGCAGCAAATCCTCATAGCCGCTCTTAAAAGCACCTGCGCGGAACCGCCAGATGATCAGAGCGATCAGAGCAAAAGCACTGCCCCATTGTATGAGCTGAATAGCCGTTGACTCTGAGGGACCGAGGTACAAGGGAACCGTCACGCCGATGGCGAGGAGAATAATATCAATTATAATGCCCAGAGCAACGGTAACAGCGATCACTGATGACACATAGATGGTCGCAAAGCGCGCCCCGAATTGACTGACGATAATCGCAATAGTACCCGTATTGGTCGCCGGCCCGGTCATAAGAAAAATCAGTGCCGCACCAGGACTAAATCCCTTAGCGACCAGCGCGGCAGCTATCGGAGTACTCGCAGACGCGCAAATATAGAGAGGAACACCGACCAGCACCATAACGGGGTAGGACAGCCAGCGCGCATACTCATTTGACATCAAATCGCTCGGAATCACCAGAAAGAGCACGCCTCCCAATGCCACGCCCACGAGCAGCGCAAACAAAATATCATCCGCTATTTCGACAAAGCCATAGCGGAAAATATGCCTGACGATCTCCTTAAAATCCAGATCGTGTTTATATTTGGACGGGTCATCCTCAGAAGTTGGTTTATCCTCAGCCGGAAGCATGTCGCGATAAAAGTCCGGTTTCACCCACGATCCGAGTTTGTGCTGGCTGACCGTCTCAGTTAGCCCTTTCAACCAGGAATAAAATAACGCCTTCAACTGTGAGGGACTGACGTAGCAATCATCGCTTCCGGGCACCAGAGGCTCGTGCCCATGATCGTGATCGTGGTCATGGTCGTGGTCATGGTCGTGATCATGGTCGTGGTCATGGTCGTGGTCATGGTCGTGGTCATGGTCGTGGTCATGATCTCTCGTCCTGGCCTCGTCGCTATCATCTCGTATGAGACCGATGCAAAAAATACCGGCGACAACCGCGGTAATAAAGCTGATGAAGGGCCTGACAATAGCAGCGATGAATCCAAAAAACGCATTCGTGACCAGAATCGAGTCCGCACCTGTTTCCGGCGCCGTTATCAAAAAAGACATACAGGACGAACGGGACGCGCCCTTATTGCGCATCTCGGCAACTACTGGCACAACCGAGCAACTACAAAGCGGCACGGGCACACCAACGGCCGCACTTGTACTCACGGATTTCAAGCTATCTTCGCGCAGCCACCGCAAAATGGCCTCACGCGAGATAAATACGTGAATCAGACCAGAAAGAAACAGCCCCAGCATTAGCATAGGTGCTAATAACAGGAACGACATCAAGAGAAAATCGAAGAAACTGGTCAATACTTGTATTAAGCCAATACTTGTATTAATTGGAGCATCAATAGCCCTCACCTCCTCTGATGGGAAGGATGTGTTTGATTACAGAATATTTTTATTTTTGTAAAATGATCCAAGATAGACGATATATCGTCCATAAAACAAAAACAAGCCCTATCTGATTCGGATTATAAGGCAATATCTCCCGTACTGCAAGAAATAAAAATAAGGATATTTACTGCCGCCGCGTTTCAATCCACTCGTAAATCACCGGTAGCAGGACAAGTGTAAGCAACGTCGAAGTGATCAAACCACCGACCACCACCGAAGCGAGCGGACGCTGCGTTTCGGCACCAACACCCGTCGCCAACAACAAAGGCACCAATCCGAGAATGGACGTGCTCGCCGTCATCAAAACTGGACGCAAACGCAACTCCGCTCCCCGTCGCACGGCCTCTGCGACACCGAGTCCTTTTTCGCGCAACTCATTGATAAAGCTCACCAGCACAATACCGTTCAACATCGCCACACCAAAAACCGCGATAAATCCAATCGCAGAGGGTACCGACACGTATTGCCCACTGATAAAAAGGACCACCATCCCTCCAATTGCTGCAAACGGCACATTGGCAATAATCAGCGCGGCGTACTTAACCGAATTAAATGCAGTATAGAGCAACACAAAAATAAAAAAGATCGTCAACGGCACGATCACCGACAAACGCGCCAACGCCCGCTGCTGGTTCTCAAACGCGCCACCCCACTCGATCCAATAGCCCGGAGGCAAGTCAATCTGTGCATCAATAGCCGCATTGGCATCGCGCACAAAACCATCGACATCGCGCCCCCTCACATCCATCTGGATCACAGCATAACGCTGCAATTGCTCGCGGCGCACAAAAGAATAGCCCTCCGCAACGCTGACATCTGCAACAGTCGCGAGAGGTACAATCGCACCATCGCTTGTTTTCAATGGAATGCGCTGAATCGACTGCACCGACGCTTTTGATCGATCATCGAATCGCGCCGTAATATCGAATCGGCGCACGCCGTCAATCATAGTCGTAACCGGCTCATTGCCGATGCCGGTGCGAACAACGGACAACACATCGTCTGCATTCACCCCAAACCGGGCGAGTTGCTCGCGCTTGACCTGAATGCGGATCTGTGGCTTGCCGACATTGGCCTCAATCGAGAGATCCGCGACACCCTCAACTTCGGCAATGACGTCTTTGACCTCCTCGCTCAACCGATCGAGCACTGATAGATCCTCACCGTAAATCTTGGCGGCAAGCGTGGCGCGAACCCCCGAAATCAGTTCCTCTACGCGCATCTGAATCGGCTGGGTAAAAGCGACAACAGCCGTCGGTACTACCACTTCCAACTCCTCGCGCATGGCCTCGGCAAGCTCTTTGATATCGCGGTCTCCGGGCCATTCGCTCTCGGGCTTGAGTGCCGTATAAATCTCCATGTAATTGGCGTCGGCGGTTTCACCTTTCTCGGCACGACCGATCATTGCCACAGTGGTTTCAACCTCCGGGAACTTCGACAGCGCGTTCTCGATATCCTTGGAAATCTCGATTGAATGCTGGAGCGAAGCCGAAGGGATCGAAGTCACGCGCCACATAATTGACCCTTCCTGCAGTTGCGGCATAAACTCTTTTCCAAGAAAGGGGAACAGCGCCATGCTCACAACGAGCAAACCCACTGCACAGCCAACAACCACTTTTCTATTCTCCAATGACCACGAGAGCAAGGAAAGATAGCGCGGTTTAATAACCCGTACGAGCCATGTTTCGCGTTCTCTTTGCGGTTTCAACAACAAGGCCGCGAGCACGGGAATCAGGGTCAACGCGAGCAATAAACTCCCACCCATAGCAAACGTGATATTGAACGCCATCGGCTTGAAGAGCTTGCCCTCCAGTCCCTCAAGCGCAAACAAAGGCAAAAATACCACCATAATAATTAAGATGGCAAAGGTCATCGGATTCACAACTTCACGGGCAGCAGCCAATACCGCATCAGTGCGGTTGACCTCCTCTGTCTCTGCCCTGCGTTCTGCCATGACGCGAAATGAATTCTCCACGACGACCACAGCACCATC
The DNA here is from genome assembly GCA_021295695.1 of Candidatus Latescibacterota bacterium. Lineage (GTDB taxonomy): Bacteria > Latescibacterota > UBA2968 > UBA2968 > UBA2968 > VXRD01. The sequence goes on along the minus strand of JAGWBW010000065.1, from coordinate 2,310 downwards.
GACAATCATGCCAATACCAATGGCGAGGCCGGCAAGTGACATGAGGTTGGCTGAGAGACCCGCTTCATCCATGAATACAAATGCGATAAGCATCGTGAGCGGAATAGAGACAATCACAACCACTGCTGGTCGCCATTCGCCGAGAAACAAAAACAGAATAACACCCACCAGAATCGCGCCTTGAAATAATGCATTCGTAGCCGTACCCACTGCCTTTTCAACGAGGTCGGTGCGCTCATAAACAGGCCGCAGGACGACGCCATCTGGCAGCGACTGATCGATAATGGCGACCTTTTCCTTCGTCGCTTCAACCACCCGGGCGGCATTTTCACCGATGCGCGAGAGTACCATACCGAGCACAACCTCCTTGCCATCGCGTGTCACGGCACCAAAACGGAGTGCGCCCCCCTGCCGGATCTCGGCGATATCGCGCAAATATACCGGCGCGCCGCCTTCGACTTTGACGACCATATCGCCGATGTCGCGCTCGTTTCTGACCAGACCCAGGCCGCGCACGAGGTATTGCTCTGAGCCAAGATTAATATATTGACCGCCAACCTGGCGGTTGTTGGCCTCAATCACTTCCATGACATCGGTGAAGGTCAGGTCGTATTTGATGAGATTCAGGGGATCCATTACAACCTGAAATTGTCGCTCCTGGCCCCCCCATGAGATGACATCATCAACGCCGGAAGCAGTTCGCAAAATCAAACGCACATTCCAGTCGTGCAGCGTCCGCAAGTCCATATCGGTAATCGCCGCATTGAGCTTTTCATCCGCCCGTTCCAGTGTGTACCAGAAAACCTGACCGAGTCCGGACGAGTTCGGACCCATCTCGGGCGTGCCATAACCTTCTGGGATGCGCTCCCCTACTTCCTGCAACCGCTCCATCACGAGACGCCGCGCGAAGTAGATATCCATATCGTCTTCAAAATAGACCGCGACATAGGACAAACCGAAGAGACTCACAGAGCGAATCTCCTTCACCTTCGGCAATCCGGCCATACTGGATTCGATGGGAAAGGTGAGAAGCTGCTCCACATCCTCAGCAGCAAGCCCAGGCGACTCGGTATAGATATTGACCTGAGCGGGCGTCACATCTGGAAACGCATCAATCGGCACGGTGACAACCGCGCGCCACCCCAAAAAAGCCACGATACCAAAAGCGATCAACACCAGAAATTTATAGCGCAGAGAAGTTTCTACCAGTGCTTGTAGCATGCAGTTCTCCTAATGTGCATGGCCTGCACCAAGCGAAGACTTGAGCATCAATGACTTGAGGTGGAAAACACCACTTACAGCGATCTCATCACCAGCCATAAGCCCACCGCGAACGACCGTCCACTCGCCCACCGTGGAACCGACCTCAATAGCCTCGGCATGGAACTCGTGTCCTTCCTCGATCTTAAATACATTCGGTGAGCCTTTGATCATTATCAATGCTGCATTCGGCACAGCGAGTTCTGGTGCGCGCATCCCGGTGACAACCTCTACTTCGACAAACTGCCCCGAATGCAAACTGTGAGATGTGTTGGGAACCTCAATCCGCAAGCCCTGAGTTCGGACCTTTTCGTCGAGGTGGTGATGAAGTTGAATGACCGTGCCTGGAAACCAGTTGATACCATCGGGGATGATCCGCACATTGGCACCAACACCGATTTCGAATGACGCAGTCAGCACCATCTGTGCTTCCACCCACATCACCGACTCGTCACTGATACTAATGAGTACCCGACCAGGCTCGATCAATTCGCCAACAATGAAATCGTCCTGTAGCACCGTGCCCGCCTGTGGGGCGAGCAAGTCGAAGGTACCGGTCGCTTTGCTGGCGTCTCCCGATTGCATAAGCGCCTCTGCCTGAGCCATAGTCATGCCATAAGCGAGCACTTTGGCGAGCGCATGTTGTTGTGCAACCTGCGCTTCGGTATAGCGCTGCTCAGACACGGCCTGCCGACCGAGGGTCTTGACGCGTTGCCATTCTCGATTCGCGACAATCAATGTCCCTTGCGCCTCGGCCATCTCAACACTCGAGAGCGCCACCAGGGGTTGACCCACTTCGACTTCAGCACCGAGTTTTGCATGACGCGCCACAACCTGTGCGGTAATGCGCGGGGTAACGAGCACAGACCGGTACGCATTGATCACGACCTCGCCCGGAATCCGCAGGGTCTCGTTGAGCGCGCGCGGTTCAACCGTGCCGATAACAATGCCCGCCGCGCGCTGTTCTTCTGCGCTCAGCTCAATTGCGGTGCCCTCATGGTCGGCCTCCTCGGCATATACCGGCTGGATCAGTGTCAAACATAGACACAC
>JAGWBW010000064.1:34004-41241 GCA_021295695.1 Candidatus Latescibacterota bacterium | reverse complement strand
GTCGTCTCGCGCGAGGGCGAAGCGGGTGAAGTGGTCGGGATAGTGTTGAATCAGGTATTTGGATATGGTGTCAATGTCTGCCATGTGAGATGCCTCGCGTCTGATGGGTTGAGTGCGTGGGATACGCGCAACAGCCAGACACAAAGCAAATGGCAGGCCAAAAAATGGTAATCCTCCAAAAATTGAGCGATAATTTGCGTTGGCAGACGTCTAAACACTGCATTGTGCTTTGTTTACAACCTGAATTTAATCCGCAGATGGACGCAGATGGGCACAGATGAAAGGCGAGAGGGTACATTTTGAGCGATGAATGAGTGGTTATGTGAAAGATATGTACCGCTTGATCATGTGGCTGCCGCGGCATCAGTTAGGTATCTATAGCCATTCCTTCCTTGCAAAAAAACCAATATGATCTATTATAGTACCAACTCTTTATTGGGATAAGAGGATCTGGAATTGGATGACTACAATAGAGAGAACAATATGCAAGTTGAGCGTAAGACGCCAGATTTGGAAGCGATATTGGAAGTATTTCGAGAATTGGGATTAGAGGATGTTAGGGTAAGAGACAAGTTTAAGAAATTGGCCGAGTTAGGCGATTGGAATATGTGCAGAGAAAGGCGTCTCGAACCACAGGATACCCGAGATAATACTAAATTGGAACCAACTCTTTGACGAAACTCGCGCTGCCGAAACAGGTATTGGGAAGGGTAAGACATTGAAAAACAAGTGGAGGCAATTGCGTGGATGTTGCTGAGGGTGGGACTGTCTATAGCCATGGGTCTCCTCCATGTTCGGGCGTCGGTTTAGTCTGGTCTGACGAGGAACTGGATGCCGCCTTGAGTGGTCCGGTATCGGAGGTTTTGTTCGATGATGAGGGCAAAGCGAATATCGAGGAGATTCTTTCATCTCTTCCTGATACCGATTTCGAACAGGAAGGCGTGAAGCGCATTCTGGAAGATCCCGAAGACATAGAAGATTGGCGTGTTGGTGAAGCGATTGCTGAAACCTATTTGACCGATCATCGGGCCTGCTATTTTCCATGGCCTGATGGTCGCGACGAGCGAAAGAGTGGGTCCAGTTTGCCAGGTGCCGATCTGGTGGGTTTTGGTAACGATAGCGATGGAGATTGCTTCGCGTTTGGAGAGGTCAAAACTTCCAGTGAGACCAAGTATCCACCTGGCAGTATGTATGGCCGAACTGGACTCAGGAAGCAGTTGGAGGATTTGCGCGATAGCGAGACTATACGAGACGGCCTTTTTATATATCTCGGTCATCGTGCAGGAACAGCTCCCTGGAAGCCACGTTTTGAGGCAGCGAGCAAGCGATATCTGAAGAATTCTTCTGACGTTCAGCTTTATGGCGTACTCGTCAGAGATGTGCCGCCGCACGCTGATGATTTACGGGTGCGTATTCACGATCTCGCCGAGAATTGTCCGGAGGGTACTGGCGTTGAGCTTCTGGCTCTCTATCTTCCGGAGGACCGTATTGATGGCATAGGCAAAAACGCCATCGCGAAACGGAAAGGAAACGATACATGAGTCTCTCCTTGACAGCCTTCGAATCCTTGAAATCACATTGGGCGGTTAATGCAATCGGTCCTGAAAACCTTAAGCGAGTGAATGAACTGGTCCATGAACGTCTTGCACAACGAACAGTGGGTAAGCAAATAAAGTTTGACTTCGCTCAAAACGAGAGCGACGAAGCACTTCTCAAGCAGGTCGCACTCGCTTATGAGTTGGCGGCAATAGAGGGCTTAGACGATCTGTGTCGGCCATCCAATGGGAACGACGCCTTGCGCAATCAGGCGATGGCGGCTTCCTCCCACGCCTTCGACATTCGCCGTCTTTTGCCAGTTCCAGAGGAGACACACGATCGGTTGTTCTTTATACTTCAACTCTCAGCATTGTCCTACTGTGGAGACCGCTGGTCCGATTTACGTCGCTGGTACAGGGAAAATAGAGAAAAGTTAGCGGTTCCAAGCGTCGCCGATGTTTCATGGGATCAGCGCCTTCTTTACAGGTTGTTTCATTGTTGGGTCCGGATGTTTAGAAAAGAGGGATGGGATGACCTTGATCGGATCCGAGAGACCATTTCAGGCTTGCGTGATGACCAGAAGACCATGGAAGAACGGCAACTTCAGAACGGGTCTCAAGTAGCGAGTCGTGCCATGGCCTTTCGACTTATTGCACTTTATCATTGGGCCAGAGCTACGGAAATACTCGCGCATTATATGCTTCAAGGAGAGCCGACTGATCCATTTGGCGAGATCGACAAGCATTTTGAATCGGGAATTAAGGCGGCTGCAGCCTCAAGCGATGCTCAGCACGAGGTCATTCTTCGGTGGTTATATGCTGCTGGGCGCATCATGGTGACCAATTCGCTATGGTGGACAACCCGATCAGTCAATTCCCGAACATCTGATTTTGTCAGTTCTCTCACACGACGTGAGCATCAAGCGATGTTCGAACTTCTTCCACCCCAACGCACGGCTTTGTTGGAACAGGGGCTTCTCGATCAGGCAAAGACTGCTATTGTGGTAGATTTGCCGACATCTGGAGGAAAGACTCTCTTGGCCCAGTTCCGCATTCTGCAGGCCCTGAACCAGTTTGACGCCGATAAGGGGTGGGTGGCGTATGTCGCGCCCACTCGGGCCTTGTGTGCGCAACTCACAAGGCGGCTGAGGCAGGACTTTGATCCAATTGGCATACAAGTTGAGCAACTCACTGCTGCAGTGGATATGGATGCGTTTGAAGAGGATCTTTTGAAGGATGAGGAGCAGCCGTTCCACGTTCTCGTTGCCACACCTGAGAAGCTTTCGCTGGTCATTCGCAACAAGAAAGTTGACCGGCCTATGGCTCTGATTGTGATGGACGAAGCCCATAATTTGGAAGATAGTAGCCGTGGATTGCGTATCGAGTTTTTACTGGCTACTGTCAAGCGCGATTGTCCACAAGCAAATTTTCTGCTTCTCATGCCTTATGTCGAAAGCTCCGAGACCATCGCACGCTGGTTGGCGCAGGACATCAATGCTGGACAGGCTATCAGTCTTGGTTCCACGCCCTGGAAACCGAATGAGCGGATCATCGGTCTCTACCGTGCGGTAGCCAATGACAGCAAACGTGCTGGCTGGCATCTTGCCTATGAAACGCTTACGACGACTGAAAAGGCGATGCCTCTCCGGGGTGAGCACCGAGTAGGTGATGTGAGGCCAATCGACGTTCCCAAAAGTAAGGTCCTCAGTGGGGCCCAACAGAAAGGTTTAGGTTTACAGACAGCGGCCATCGGAGCCGTGATGTCGGAGCGTGGTACCAGTATCGCGGTTACGAACAATATTCAAACTGTATGGACAATGGCCGAAAAAGCCGCAGAGGTCTTGCCTGTCTTAGATCCAATCCCGGAAGATATTTGTTTGGTTCAGGATTTTCTACGTACCGAGATTAGTCCCAATTTCCAGCTTATTGAGATGCTTAAACATGGCGTGGGCGTTCATCACGCCGGACTGTCTGACGATGTGAGAGCACTGATGGAATGGCTCGCCGAAACCGGAAGCCTTAAGATGCTTTGCGCTACTTCAACTATTGCTCAGGGAATCAATTTTCCCGTGTCTTCGGTATTTTTGGCCTCTCGGTTCTTACCCGGTGAAAGGCAATCTATTGAGATGGCGCCCCGCGAATTCTGGAACCTGGCGGGGCGTGCTGGCCGAATTGGACACGACAGTGTTGGTGTAGTCGGTCTCGCTGAAGGTAAAGATCGCAACGCCCTGATCAATTTCATCCGCCAAAACACAGGAGCACTTGTATCCCGACTTGTGACTTTGCTGGAGGAACTTGCAAATCAAGGAAAACTCGCCAATCTTTCCGAGGTCTTGTGGCAGGAGCAGTGGGAAGATTTTCGTTGCTATATCGCGCATCTCTGGGCAGAAAAGAAAAGCCTTGACGCAGTTCTGGCGGATTCAGAGTTACTTTTGCGTCAGACCTACGGCTATACCTCTCTTCGTAATGACCCATTTCAACAAGACAAAGCGGAGGCACTTCTGGAGGCTACACGATCTTATGTGCATAAGCTCGCAGATATGCCACAAGGTATTGCGGAGTTGGCAGACTCAACAGGTTTTTCGCCTGAAGGCGTCAGGCAGGCGATGTCGGGACTTAATAGACTGGAAAATAGGCTTACGCCATCAGACTGGACACCCGATAGCTTGTTCGGCGATGGCGGACAAATCGCCTCTCTCTTTGGTGTTATGCTCAATGTTCCGCAGCTCAGGAGGCAGCTTGAGCAAATTGGAGGATCGGGATTTGATCGCACTCGTATCTCGGATATCACGCGAGACTGGGTGAATGGGAAGGGGATCAGCGATATCGCCGAGGAGTATTTTAGTCGCGAGCGAGATGAAAGTGGTACCGCGGCCTTGAGCGATGCCTGTAGGGCGATTTACCGGACAATTGTGAACAACGGTACCTGGGGTGTTTCGGCTTTGAGCCAGGTGGGGTTGGATTTTGACGATCTTTCAGAAACCGAGAGCCGCCGTATCAATGCGCTTCCAGCGATGATCTATCATGGCGTCCGATCTGAAGATGCGGTGCTTATGCGTATGAACGCCGCACCGCGAAGTGCAGCAGAATCCTTGGGAGACCTGTACCGCCATATTGCTGGTGAAGATGAAAATCGGTATTCGGTCGGTAAGGCGCGGAAATTTCTAAAGGACCTCAGTTTAGAAGATTGGGAGCAAGCGCGTCCAGCAGATGCAGCATTGTCTGGCTCCGGCTATAAACGTGTCTGGGAAATTCTATCCGGAGAGTCAGATAGTTCGTGACCACCATCACTCACATTACTGAATCCACTGTCGAGGACGCTGCGCTCGATTATCTGAAGGGCCTCGGCTGGGACACTGCCCATGGTCCCGATATTGCTCCTGATACGCCGGGTGCAGAGCGAGCGGATTATGGCGATGTGGTTCTGGCACGGCGGTTGCAGGATGCGCTTGTGCGGCTCAATTCTGATCTTCCTGCGGGTGCGTTGGACGATGCTTTTCGCAAGTTGACTCGTCTTGGCGGAAGAATGTGGTGCAGGCGCGGTCGTTTGCCGATATGCTGGAGCAGACCATTCACCGCTACCAGAATCGCACGATTGAGGCGGCGTATATTATTGATGAGTTGATTGAGCTGGGGAAGGAGATGCGCGAGGCTCAGGCGCGGGGTGAAAGTCTTGGTATGAATGAGGAGGAACTGGCTTTTTACGATGCGCTTGAGACCAATGATAGTGCGGTTCAAGTTTTGGGCGATGAGACGCTTCGCACCATTGCCCGCGAATTGGTGCGGACGGTGCGGGATAATGTGACGATTGATTGGACGCTGCGAGAGAATGTACGCGCGAATTTGCGCCGGTTGGTCAAGCGCATTCTGCGCAAGCATGGGTATCCGCCGGATAAAGCGGATGGGGCGACGCTTACGGTCTTGAAACAGGCGGAAGTGCTTTCAGAGGGGTGGGCTGTGGGATAGGTGGTTTAGCACGTCACCCCGAGTTCGTCGCCGCCGTATATGGCGAGGCGTTCTTTTGCGGTCATTTCCACGGTGCTTTCGGGGCGGTAGTGGTATTGCAGTGCCCTGCGGCGGTGGGCGGATCGGTTGGTTGGGCTGCCGTGATGGGTCATGCCGTGCCAGAAGAGGCAGCCGCCGGGGTCGAGGGGGACGGTGACGTTTCTGGGAACGGCGACGTCTGTGTCGCATATTTGCCAGTCGCGTCGCCTGAAATGCGGGATGGGTCCTTCGCGATGTGATCCGGGGATGATGTGCAAGCACCCGTTTTCTTCTGTTGCGGCGTCAATGGCGATCCATACGCCCACGACGGTGGTGCCAACGGGGTAGTTGAAGTACGCGCAGTCCTGATGCCAGGGTTTTTCGCGGCCTATGTGCGGGGGTTTGATCAGTCCCATGTCCTGAAAGAGTACGGGGGTGTCATCCATCATGCGGGAGAGGACGGAGAGGATGTTCGGGTCGTGGGCGAGGTCGTTGAGCCGCGTGTCATGATCGACGAATTTCCAGATTTTGCGCACGCTGTCCCGGCGCGCTTCGTCTGTGAGCTTGGAAAAATGCCCGCGTTTGGCGGCTTCGGCCATGATGCCTTTGAAGTCCTGGCTCTTGCCGTCGATGAGGTCCCACATGGCCTGGCCCGCGGATTCGATTTGTTGCGGCGTAAATGCCTGTTGAATGGCGAGGTATCCCTGTTCGTGGAATCGGGCGATTTGACGGTCGTCGATGTCGGCGAGGGTGTCGAGATAGTTTGCCCGTCTGGTTGTTTCGTAGAGGGATGATTCATGCATCGCGATGGGTGTTTCGCTGGTTTCGGCCATGGGAGGTTCCTTAAAGGCAGGTGAGAAGAGAGAGGGCCTCACACAAAGACACAAGGAGGCAAAGACGTTAAAAGCATCCGTCATCGCGGCATGCTTTAAGCCGCGATCCAGAGGTTTTGTAGGGGCGGTGCCCCCGTGCCCCCCGCCGCTGACCTTTTCGCCTACCGCATTTTACACATCTTTCAATGAAGTGTCAATACTATCGGAGTGCATTATGTCCAGACCTCTTCCAATTCCCCCGAATTTCAATCCCGATACCTGTATGCTGTCTCGCTGGGAAGAGGGCAAGATGTATCACGCGCCTCGTCTGGCGGCTGAGTTTGCCAATGGTCTTTTGGATAATGGTACGCGCGAGGATATTGATTTGGCTGAAAAGGTTCTCGATGCGATGCTGGCATGCCAGGAGACCCGTGAGGGTGATCCCCATGTGGGGAATTTTCTCTGGGAGCGCGAGGACGAGGTGGTGGAAGATCTCAATGCGGTTCAGTTTTGTCTTTTTCAGCTTATTCCTTTGATGATTAACTATGGGGATGTGCTTTCTGCGGATATGCAGAATCGCGTCCGGCAGAGTATTCGTCTGGGTCTGGAGGAGGTCCGCCGGATTGATGTTCATTTTCGCTATACGAATATTGTGGTTAAGGATATTACGAATACGTGTTTGGGCGGGGAGTTGCTCGGGGATGAGGCGTTCAAAAATCGGGGGTATGAGAAGTTCCGGGCGTGGATGGATTTTACGACTCGAAATGGCTGTGCGTACGAGTTTAATAGTCCCAATTACGCGAATGTGGCGATGCGCGTTTTGCACAGGCTGGGCGAACTGGTCCAGCACGCGCCCACGCGCATTGGTGCCCGGGCGATGTGCGCGCGTATTGGCCTTTCCGCTGC
>JAGWBW010000064.1:4615-33889 GCA_021295695.1 Candidatus Latescibacterota bacterium | reverse complement strand
TGGCTGTCCGATGCGCTCGATTACCGGCCGGAGACGTTTTTTCTTTCGGAGACTGCTGATTCGGAAAATGGCGTGGGGATCTCCACGTATCACAGTCCTTCGTTTGCGCTGGGGGTCTCTTCTCAGGAGCTTCGCAGTCAGACGAATCGCTTTATTACGGGGCAGTCGAGTGTTTTTATCGCGCATCACAAAACGGATACGGATCAGACGGGTATTATTTATTCTCGGTATGTGCTCGATGATCACTGGCTGGGGTCGTTTCGGTCAACGCCCGCGCGGTCCAATGATCAGATTCTTTTTGAGGAGGGGCAGTGTCACAATGTCCAGGATGGTGCCCGGGCGATTGTGCTCTATTCGCCGAAGGATCTGGGCGCGATGGCGCCACGGAGCAGTGCCAAAGCCGTTGTGTGCTGGCACGATCGCGGGCTGGTGGATGAGATTTGGGTTGGTGATGAGAAGGTTGAGAGCTTGCCGTTCGATGTTCCGGAAGATGCTACGGTTGGTGTTGCGATCGGTCCTGTTCTTTCCGCGATTCGTCCGCTGGCTCGCACGGATCTGGGGCGGAATGCGCCTCTGCGTCTGGTGGCATACGATACACACCTTTTTTTGGAGCTTTACAATTATCTCGGTCCGTCCAAGACGTTTTGGGAGCAGGGGCATCCCGGGTCTTTTTATCAGGGTAAACCCCGGTGCGGTTTTTATGCGGAGATGGCCGAGCGGTCGGATTATGCCGATGTGCAGTCTTTTGTGCAGGCGGTTGCTGGTGGTACGCTGAAAGATGATGCTGCGTTTCCCGTGACTTATGAAGCGGGGAAGATGCGGCCGTGGTCTGTCGAATATACCCGGGATGGGGAGAGCCTCGGTATTGAGGTCGATTTGCTGGCGTGGGATCTCCGGAGGCACTGGACTCACGAGGGTGTCCTGGGCTGGCGTCCGCTTGAGTCGCCTTTGGCTCGTCAAAGCAGTACGGGCGAGATTTTGGTTGGAGACGTCAGGTTGATCTGCGGAAGACAGCCCGCATGGCTTTTTGCATGTTCCCGGACTGGGCGCTATGTGGCTGCTTTTCACGGGACGGATCCCGAACCTTTGACGCTTACGGTGCCCGAAGGTGAGGTGCATATTGAGGCTATGGGGATGGGTACTGTGATCTGGGATAAGGGTGATGTTACCATCGAAGCTGTCCAGTGCGCGGGCGTTAAAGTCGCGGGTGGGCGTGTTGTTTTTTGTATTACAGCGGAGGAGGGCGCGTGAAGATCTTACTGACGGGTTTTGAACCCTGGGCAGAGTGGTCGTCCAATCCATCGGGTGCTGTGGCGGAGTCTCTGGATGGGGCTTCGATTGGTGGGTGCGAGGTTGTTTCGGCTGTGTTGCCGGTGGTTCACGGGGCGGATATTGATCGGGTTGCCTCGCTGATCTCAGAACACGAGCCAGTGGCGGTGGTGTGTTTGGGGTTGCACGGTTCTGCGTCTGCGCTGCATATCGAGCGGGTTGGGATTAATTTGAAGGTGATAGATGGGGCCGATTATCCGATTGTTGAAGGGGGTCCGGATGCCTATTTTTCTACGTTGCCGACCCGGGCTATGGTTCAGCGGATGGAGGATGTTAAGGTGCCGGCGCGGTTGACGTATTCGGCGGGTACGTTTTTGTGCAATCACATTATGTATTCTGTGTTGCATCTGGTCGCTGAGGATGATCTGCCTGCGGGGTTTATTCACGTGCCGCCTACGCCGGAGCTTGTTGCGGAACTGGGCAGGTCGCAGTCGAGTATGGCGTTGGAGACGATTCGCACAGGTGTGGTTGCGGGGGTTACGGCTGTGGTGGAAAATATAAAGGTCAGGAGGGTGTGATGTCGAAGATCAAAATGGGGATTATTGGATGCGGCGCGATTGCACAGGTGCAGCATATGCCAAATCTGGCGATTTTGCACGCGCTTTATGAGGTGACGTGGGTGTGCGATATTTCGCCGGGGTTGGCGCGGTGGCTGGCAGAGGTTTTTGGTGTGCCGAATTATACGACTGATCCGCATGAGTTGTTACAGGCGCGGGATGTGGATGCGGTGATTTTATGTCATGCGGATCCGAAGACGGAGTTGGCAGTGGCGGCATTTGCGGCGGGTAAGCATGTGTTTATTGAGAAGCCGATGTGTTATTCGCTGGAGGAAGTCGATGCGATATGTGCTGCGAAGGAGCGAGCGGGGACGGTGGGGCAGGTGGGCTATATGAAGGTTTATGATCCGGCGTATGAGTTGGCACGGGAGGAGGTGGGGGATGCGGGCGATGTGCGTTTTGTGCAGGTGAATCATTTGCATCCGAATAATAATTTGCATTTGAAACAGTTTGAGTTGACCTATTTTGACGATTTGCCGCCGGAAGCCGCACATGAAAGAAACGAAGCGCGGCGGGTTGCTTTGAATCAGGCGGTGGGCGATGTGTCGGATGCTGCTGCGCGGGCGTTTTTTACGCTGTCGGGAAGTATGATTCACGATTTGTACGGTTTGCGTCTGATGCTGGGCAATCCGACGCGGGTGGTGAGTACCGAGGTGTGGCAAGGCGGGCGGGCGATGACCGCGATTTTGCAATATGCATCGGGGGCGCGGTGTGTGGCGACGTGGATCGATTTGCCGGACCTGTGGCATTTTAAGGAGACGCTCGAGGTCCACAAAGACGATAAGCGCGTTATTTTGTCTTATCCCACGGGTTTTGCACGGGGGATTTTGTCAACGCTCGATGTGCTGGAGATCCACGCCAATGGGTCCCACGGTACGCGCAGTCCCGAGATTGATTGGGAGAGTCCGTTTGTGCGAGAGCTTCGGCATTTTTACGCGTGTATTACAGATGGTGAGCCGTGCCGCACACCCGTGGAGGATGCGCGGTATGATATCGCGTTGATTATCGATATTACACGGGGGTATGTGGATGGGGGAGGATAAATAAAGATATACGCGAAGAAAGAAGCACCTGATCGCTCATCTGATCAGGTGCTTCTTTCTTTTGATATAGCTCAACCTACGCCGCACTCCGTCCCTGTCTCGCTTTTGCCTCCCGGCGGTTGTGCCATTCGACCACGATGGGCGATGCGACAAATGCCGAGGAGTAGGTTCCCACGATAACGCCAATGAGCAGGGCGAATGCAAAGTCGCGGATTACTTCTCCACCCAGGAAGATGAGAGAGAGCACAACCAGCATGGTGGTGCCCGAGGTGAGCACCGTGCGGTTGAGACACTCGTTGATGGCGCGGTTGATTACGGAGGCAAATGTATCGCGGCGATACAATTTGATGTCTTCGCGGATGCGGTCATAGACCACAATTGTATCGTTGAGAGAGTATCCCACAATGGTGAGCAAGGCCGCCACAATGGCCAGGGAGATCTCCCAATTTAGAACTGAAAAGATCCCCATAGTGATCATGACATCGTGGAAAAGGGCGATGACGGCTGCAATCCCAAACTCGATCTGCCTGAAGCGCCACCACACGTAAATGATAATGAGTATCATTGAGACGAGGATGGCATATATGGCATTGGTCTTGAGTTCTTCGCCTATTTTGGGACCGACGGCTTCCTGACGCCGTAGCCATTCGGTCGCATCTCGAATATTGCCGGAGAAATCGGATTTGAGCCTGGTTTTTATGGCGTCTGCAATGGCTGTGCCTTCGGCTTCTTCTTCAACGCGAATGAGAATATCATTTACCGAGCCAAATTCTTTGATCTCGCTGTTGCGCAGGTCCCTGCTCTGGTCCCCAACGCGAACATCGCCCAGAGACTGACGGATGTCGCCGACAGAGGCAGGGGGATCAAAGTGCAATTCGAGCAATGTGCCCCCGGCAAAGTCGATGCCCAGATTATAACCGCCTTTGGTGATGGTAGATCCCAGGCCGAGCAGGATGAGAACAGCCGAGAAGATGAAAGCGCCCCGTCGAACACCGAGAAAGTTGATGCTGGTATCGCCAAATACGCGCAGCCTGCCAATGCTGAGGCGGGGATTGGTCTGGCGCGAGACAATGGTGTCGTAAATGGTGCGCGTGACAAAGATGGCGGTGAACATCGAGGAGATGATACCGATCATCAGGGTGAGTGCAAAACCCTTGATGGGACCGGTGCCGTATTGGTAGAGTACGATGGCTGTGATGATGGTGGTCACGTTGGCATCTACAATGGTCTGGACGGCGCGCGCATAACCATTTTCAATAGCTACTCGCACGGTTTTTTCCGCGCGCAATTCCTCGCGGATGCGTTCGAGAATCAGCACGTTGGCATCTACTGCCATACCAATGGTTAAGATAATGCCCGCTATGCCGGGCAGGGTGAGCGTGCCTTGAAATGCCGCGAGAATGGCCATGACAAAGACGAGGTTGAGCACGAGCGCGAGGTCTGCGACGAGGCCCGAGAAACCGTAGTAGATGACCATGAAGATGATGACTATGACCAGGCCAATGAGGGCTGCGTTTTTGCCCTGCTCTATGGAGTCGCGCCCAAGCGATGGTCCCACCGTGCGATCTTCAACGATCTGGACATCGGCGGGCAGCGCACCTGCGCGCAAGACAATGGCGAGGTCTTTGGCTTCGTCAATCGTGCCCGTGCCTTCGATGATGCCCGATCCCTGGCTGATTTTGGAGCGGATAGTGGGCGCGGAATAGACCTGATCATCGAGAATGATGGCCATGCGTTCGCCCACATTGGCACCTGTGACCCGTCCAAAGAGGCGCACGCCCTGGCTGGTGGTGGTAAAGTTGACAATGGGTTGGCCGGCGTTTTCAAAAGATTGTCCGGTTGTGACAGAGGCATCGGAGAGGATTTCGCCCGTCATCTCTACGCGTCTTTTGAGATAATAAAGCGCGCGGTAGAACTGCCCGTCGCCCATTTCTTCGACTTTGGAATTCCACAGGAATTGCGCGTCGGGTGGCAGGAGCTTTTGTATGTCCGGGCGGTTCAGAAGTTCTCGCACGGTCAGGATATTGTCTTCTGTCACCACGAAATCTGGCCCATAAGAGCGCACATAGCGCGCGAGGGATGGGGTGTCTTCAGTTGTTTGTCCGAGGAGGGGGTCTTCGGCTTTCGCGGTATCAACAGGTGCTTGCGCGGCAAGGTATCGGTCAATTTTTTCGATTATGCCAGTGCGGTCGGCGTCGGATTTGAGGATTTTAAATTCGAGACGCGCGGTTTTGCCGATCAGGCCCTTGGCGCGTTCGATGTCTTGCACACCCGGCAATTCGACCACGATGCGCCAATCGCCTTCGCGGTGAATGATGGGTTCAGAGACGCCAAATTGGTCGATGCGATTGCGGATAATCTCGAGGGCGCGCGCAACCACGTCTGTTTTTTCATCTTCTGAGAGATTGGATTGATCTACTTCGAGGACGAGGTGGATACCCCCTTGCAAGTCCAATCCCAGGTTGATGGCTTGCTGTTTTACGCGCTCTCGCTGGTCTAAATTTTCCGGAGGTGCGTAGTAAAATTGGTAGGTGGGATAGAGATAAAAAAGTGCGAGCACAATGGTCGCACCTATAATTAACAAGCGCCAGTATTCTCGGGTCATCGCAGGGAGTTACTCCGTTTATAGTGTGATTTACTGATCGCGTTCAACCACGTGTTGAACCGCCAGTGCGAGCGCGTCACGCGCGCTGGAGGAGTGTAGCGCGTTCAGGCTTTTGAGAGCGGATTGGGCATAAGAACGCGCTTCTTCTCGCGCGGCTTCTACGCCCCGATAGCGCTGGACAAAGCGAATGACTTCTCGCCAGTCGCTGTCGCTTTCTACGCCGTTGAGTACTTTGTTGCGAATATGGACAGCTTCGCCATTTTTGCAGTTTGCCAGTGCTCGGATTAAGGGCAAGGTCAATTTTTTTTCACGAAGATCGTTTCCCGTGGGCTTGCCCATGTTATTTGCACTGCCCATCAGGTCCAGGACGTCGTCGGTAATCTGGAAGGCAACGCCTATTTCGCTGCCGAAAGACGCCATGCGAGCGATCTGGTTGGGCGATCCTTTTCCCAAAATAGCACCCAATTCGCAAGCTAGCGCGAGCAGAGATGCCGTTTTTTGGTTGATCATGCGGAAATAGAGCGAGGCTTCACCCGAAGAAGATATTTCGCCTTCGAGAATTTCTCCTTCAACGACGCGCTGAATCGCGTGGGTCGTGGCGTCCATGACTTGTAGAGAGTTGAGGCCAACGAGCACTTGCATTGATTTGGCGAAAAGAAAATCGCCCATCAAAATGGCTGCGCGATTGCCCCATTGCAGATGCAGGACGTCGGCTCCCCGGCGCGTTTCCGCGTTGTCGATTACGTCATCGTGAATGAGCGATGCCGTTTGTATGATTTCAACGCCCACAGCAGCATCGATCACCGTGTCTGAACACTCGCCTACGGCCTGCGCTGTTAAGAATGCAAGAGCAGGTCGAAAACGCCTGCCCCTGTTTTTGACAGCGTGATAGGCCATTTCTTGTATGCCTCCGACATCAGAGGCCGTCATAATTTCTTCGAGACGGGTTTCAAAGCGCGCGATCTGATATTGGATAGGCGCAAAAATTTGGTCTAACATGGCGCGTTTATTAAGGGGTGAAACAAACGTATAAAAAACGATGGGTTTAAGGCGTGAGAAATTAACAAAAAAGGTTGTAAAAGTCAATAAGAGCGGTGAGAGGTGAGACGTAAGAGGGTCACCCTACCCCTCTGGATCGCGGCTTTAAGCATGCCGCTATGACGATTGTCTTTAATATCTGGCGTCTCACCGCCTTTGCGCAAGCACAACACGGGGATATCCCCCCAGGTCGGTGTGGGTAGCGATGTGGGTGAGGCCTATTTGACGGCTGAGCAGTTGGGTGACGGCGCGAGCCTGGTCGTGTCCGATTTCCAAACCCAATAGCCCGCCCGGCGCGAGCAAGGGGATGCTTGTGGGAATGATTTTGCGATAAAAGTCGAGGCCGTCGCAGCCTCCGTCCAGGGCGAGGCGAGGATCACAGGCGCGGACTTCGGGTTGTAGCGCGTCGATTGTATTGCTGGAAATATAAGGCGGGTTGGAGAGGATGGCGTGGAAGCTTTCTGGCGTTGCAAAGGATGTGAGGAGATCGGTTTGAAAAAAAGAAATGCGGTCAGCAACGCCGTTGAGACGGGCGTTTTGGCTGGCGAGGTAGAGTGCTTTGCGCGATATATCTGTGGCGATTACCTGCGATCTGGGGAGTGATTTGCCCAGGGCAATGGCGATGATCCCCGATCCTGTGCCAATATCGAGGATGCGGGGGTTTGTGCAGTTTTTTAGTTGATTGAGGACAATTTCGACAAGGGTCTCTGTTTCCGGTCGGGGGATCAGGGCATCGGGCGAGGTGTGAAAGGGGAGGCCGTAAAATTCGGTGTTGCCCAAAAGGTGTTGCAGGGGTATGCGGTCGGCGCGACGGTGAATCAGGTTGCGAAAGGTCGCGTTTTGTGCAGGTGTGAGCGGCTGGCGCGCCCGCATAAGCAGTTCTGAACGCGAGCATTCGAGCACATGGGCAAGTGTCCATTCGGCATCTGCCTGTGGACTGGGGACACCCGCTTTGATGAGGATATCCCTGGACCAGATCAGGAGATAGTGAATGGAGGTTGGAGAGGACATGGCGTTAGAAGACTTGTTCTTGCCGTTTGAGTTTTTCCGTTTGGTCAGAGAGGCGAAGGGCTTCGATGAGTTCTGCGATATTGCCGTCCAGAATATCTTCAAGTCTGTGCAGCGTGAGTTTAATGCGGTGGTCGGTTACGCGTCCCTGTGGGAAATTGTAGGTGCGAATTTTCGCGCTTCGGTCGCCGCTGCCAATCTGTGAGCGGCGGTCGGCGGCGGTTTTGGCCTGTTGCTCTTGGATGGCTTGATCGAGCAGGCGCGAACGCAAGACTTTGAGTGCTTTGGCTCTGTTCTTGTGCTGGGATTTTTCGTCCTGACACGTAACGACAAGTCCCGATGGCATGTGGGTGATGCGCACTGCCGAGTCGGTGGTGTTGACGCTTTGACCTCCGGGACCTGAAGAGCGAAAAACATCAATTTTGAGATCGTTGAGAGCAATGTCTATATCGACGTCTTCTGCGTCGGGAAGAACAGCTACGGTAGCTGTCGAGGTGTGGATGCGACCGCTGGATTCGGTTTCGGGAATGCGCTGGACCCGGTGTACGCCGCTTTCGTATTTCAGCCTGCCATAGATGCCGTTGCCAACAACTAAAAAGATGATCTCTTTGTATCCACCAATTCCCGTGGGATTTGAGCTGAGGATTTCACAGCGTCCCCCCGTGTTTTCTGCATAGCGCGAGTACATGCGGTGAAGGTCGGCGGCAAAGAGGGCGGCTTCGTCCCCTCCCGCGCCTGCGCGTATTTCGACGACGGTGTCTTTGCTGTCGTTGGGGTCTTTGGGGATCAAGAGCATTTTGAGCTTGTTGGACAGGTCCGATTCGCGCAGCGCGAGGTCCTCTTTTTCCATCTGGGCCATATCGACAAGTTCGGCATCATCGGAAGTGCTGATGATGTCATTTATTTCGGCCAGATATTCGCACACGTTATTGTAGTTGCGATAAGTTGTGACGATTTCTTCGAGGTCGCTATATTCTTTGCCGAGTTTGCGAATGCGGTTGGGGTCTGAGGCGACTTCGGGCCTGGCCATTTCTTCGCCGAGTTTGGAATAGTGGGTTTCAATGGTTTTGAGTTGTTCAAACATGGTGGTTCTTTCGGAAATGAGCGGGTGAGGGAGCCTCACACGGAGACACAAAGACACAAAGATACAAAAGAGGTTTTACTTACACAAAAAGGGCGAAACAGTCGCGGTATGCGGCCGTTTCACCCTTTTTAATGTGGATTGCGTTGCTAACTGTCCGCGTTTTCTTCTGCGTTTTCTTCTTCCCCGCCTTCAATACCATATCGGCGGCGATAGCGCTCGACCATACCGGCAGTGTCAACCAGCATCATCTTGCCCGTGAAGAAGGGGTGGGTGGCCGAACTGATTTCGACTTTGATCAGTGGATAGGTGTTGCCATCTTCCCATTGGATGGTTTCTTCAGAGGTGCGCGTCGAACGCGTTTTGACCCGAAATGGGGGGTTGGCACTGACGTCTTCAAAGATCACGTCGCGGTATTCTGGATGAATATCAGATTTCATGAGATTATCCTCAATGTTGTTCAAGTGTTCATGAAAAACAGGCACAGAACAAAAAATATACCAAAATGCCCAAAAATAATCAAGTCCCGCTTCTTAGAAGGCGTGAATTGGTTCACTCATGGCATTGAGGAAGTCTTCGTTGGTTTTGTTTTCTTTGGTGCGTTCTGTGAAAAATTCCATCGCTTCCAGAGGTTGCATCTGGTTGAGCAGTTTCCGCAAGATCCAAACGCGGTTGAGTTCTTTTTCTTTGAGCAGGAGTTCTTCTTTGCGCGTGCTGGACATGGATACGTCAATGGCTGGAAAGATGCGGCGATTGGAGAGCCTGCGGTCGAGTTTGAGTTCCATGTTGCCCGTGCCCTTAAATTCTTCGAAGATGACTTCATCCATCCGGCTTCCGGTTTCGACGAGGGCAGTTGCCATGATGGTCAGGCTTCCGCCTTCTTCGATGTTGCGCGCTGCGCCAAAAAATCGCTTGGGCCACTGTATGGCCATCGAATCGAAACCCCCAGAGAGAATGCGCCCACTGTGGGGGGCAACGGTGTTATAGGCGCGAGCCAGGCGGGTAATGCTGTCGAGCAGGATGACCACGTCCTGCTGGTGCTCGACCAATCGCTTAGCTTTTTCTATGACCATGTCGGCGACCTGTACATGTCGGGTCGGGGGTTCGTCAAAGGTCGAACTGACGACTTCGCCCTCGACCGAACGGATCATGTCTGTGACTTCTTCGGGGCGCTCGTCGATGAGGAGGACAATGAGCGTGATTTCGGGATGGTTTTTGGTAATGGCGTTGGCAATTTTTTGCAAGAGCATGGTTTTGCCCGTAAACGGAGGCGCGACAATCATGCCGCGTTGACCTTTGCCAATTGGCGTGAGGAGATTCATGATACGCGTGGAAAGATCCTGCGAATCGTACTCGAGGTCGATGCGTTCGTCCGGGTGTAGAGGCGTGAGATTGTCAAATAGGATTTTTTGTTTCGCGACTTCCGGGTCTTCAAAATTGACGGCTTCAACGCGAATGAGTGCGAAGTATTTTTCGTCGCCTCTCGGTGGACGAATATGTCCCGATATGGTGTCTCCAGTTCGCAGGTTGAAACGTTTGATTTGCGAGTGGCCCACATAAATGTCGTCGGGACCGGGCAAATAATTGTACTTTGGCGATCTGAGGAAGCCAAATCCGTCTTCGAGGATGTCGAGAACACCCTGTGCGAAGATACGTCCACTTTTTGCGGTTTGACTCTGGAGAATAGCGAAGATAAGCTCTTGTTTTCGCAGGCCGCTGTAGCCTTGGATATTGAGAGCTTGTGCGTGTTTGTTGAGTTCGGGAATGCTGTATTCCTGCAACTCAAACATGTTCAATTTTTCTTCGGTCACTGCCATGTTTGGGGGTTCCTGATAGGTTGGAAGGGGAGAAGCAATACATACCCGAACGACACCATGCTGTGTGTGGCGCAAAACAGACGCTGTGCGAAATCATTGAATTACTGCGAAGCCTACGGAGAACAATATTTTGGAAGATTGTGGGGCAGGATGCGGCGCATTAGTGCGAGGGAATGCATTTTGGAGTTGACCTAAACGTAAAACAAACAATGTGGCTTGTCAAGTAAAAGAAGAAACGCGAATTGTGCTTTTACGGATTTTCAATCGCGCGCGTCAGTTCATGGGTAATGTGTTCGAGCAATGCAATATCTGTGATTTTATCGCCATTTTTACGCACGTAAAAGGCATCGACAGCGCGGTCTGCTTGTGTGCCAATGCGAGCGGTGTAGATGTCGAGGCCAAGCTCTGATAATGTGCGCGTGATGCGATACAGGAGGCCTGTTGCATCTTGTGCGAGAATGTCGATGACGGTAGAGCGCATGGAAACATTATTGTCGAATGTGATTTCAGGAGAAATGGGAACTGTGGGTTGCCGCCTCAGGGACCATCTCTGACTGTAATTGGCAAACAGGTCTGAGACGCGCTCTTTTTTTTGAAAGACATCGGTCAGGGTTTGTTGAATTTTTTTTTGTAATCTGGCGTCATTGTCCATATCGGAAGTGACTTGAAAGATGTCGATGACTGTACCGTCGTTGCGCGTATAGGCATGTGCGCTGAAGATGTTGATGTCGTGGGTTGCCAGTACACCGCAAATTTCAGAGAGGCGAAAGGGCTGGTCGTGCGTACAGATGGTGATTTCCAGAAAGAGTTCGCCGGGTTGTACGCTAACGGCGACCAGGGAGGATCCCATTGCGTCGATGAGTTGCAGGTGCTGTGCAATTTCTTCTGGGCTATTTTGTTCGGGATAGCGCGGGGGCATGTTGTTGAGATGTTCAACAAGGGTCTGATGTGGAATGCGAGGCTCCAAAGCAGCGAGGATTTTTTGAATGTCTTGTAGTTCGGGTTGCTCGCGGTCGGGTTGGGTGCTTTTCGTGAGTATATAAAAGGTGTTTTCGTAGAGTTCGCGCAAGAGGTGACCTTTCCAGGCGGTCCAGGCAGTTTGTGTGACGGCAGATAGGTCGGCATAGGTGAGTACATAGAGCATACGCAAAGTATCGGGGTGTGAAAATGTGCTGGCAAATTCGGTGATCATGCGCTGATCTGACAGGTCGCGGCGCTGGGCAATGGCGGACATTGCGAGATGTTGTCGCACGAGAAAAACAACGGTTTCTATCTGGTCATCGGGCAATTGGAGGCGTTTGAGAAAGTCCCGTGTCATTTCTGCGCCGACAATGCTGTGGTCTTTGTCGCGGACAGATTTTCCCACATCGTGCATCAAAAGTGCGAGATAGAGAAGCTCTTTTCTCGGGATTTCATTGTACACGCTTCTGAGGTGCTGCAAATCATGGGGCAAAGAAGGAGATCGTGCGAGGTAATCAAGGCGCTCCACAGCGACCAGGGTGTGTTCGTCTGCCGTGTAGATGTGATAGCGATTGTATTGTACCAAACAGGTCAGGCTGCCGAATTCGGGTACATAAGCGCCCAAAATGTCGAGTTCGTGCATGGTGCGAAGGGTGGTGCCAATGCCGGCGGGTGCGCGGAATAGGTCAAGAAAAAGGCGGCTGGCCCGCTCAGAAGACCTGAAGCTGTCGTCAATGAGATGGAGGTGGTCTTTGATTCCTTGTTTGGCCGCTTCATTGAGAGGAACGCCAAATCGCTGTGCATTGAGGAGAAGGGAGAAGATGCGGTGTGGTGTGTTGGTAAAAAAATGGCGTCGCTTTTTGGGCAGGGCAATGTGCGTGTGGTGTAGCACAGAGCCGTCATCGAGTTGACGACGCGTGAGCAATCCCACAGCCCGACCAGTGGAGGATTGACCTTTGAGGCGTTCACATATCAGATCGCTGAGATGTTTGATAGCACGCGCATGGGTGTAGTAGTCTCGCATAAAGTGTTCCACCCCCAATTCATTGTCCCGGTCTTTGTAGCCCAGATTTTTGGCGATAATGAGTTGAAGGTCGTGCTCGAGTACGTCAAAAAGTTTGTCCGTGTGAAAGTGCAGTTCGCTGCGCGTGCGCAGCATGAAATCAAAGGCTTTGATATAGATCTCGTAATTTCTGCGGGTGAGTATATTTTGAAAGCTTTCGGGCGCGCGAATACCGCGGCGCGCCATCAAGAACCAGCCCGCTGTGTGAATATCTCGCAATCCCCCAGGGCTTTCTTTGACATTGGGTTCGAGGAGTTGGGTTGAAAATTTGAATTTGCTGTGTCGCTGGATGCGTTCCTGAGATTTTTTGTTGATAAAACCGCTCGCGCGCCGACCAAAAAATCGCCTCGCAAGGGCGTCTTGCAGTTGCGTTTCCAGAGCGGGATCACCCGCGAGATGGCGCGTTTCGAGCATTGCAGTCATGGAATCGGCGTCGTCTTGCGCTGCAATGACGCAATCGGAAAGGGTGCGTCCCACAGGGTGTGGAGAATCGCGCGCGTTATGGGGTCGCCTTCATGGACTTTTTTCTTGAAGAGAAATAACAGGTCGATATCCGAGTGGGGATTGAGCGCGCCCCGGCCATATCCCCCCTGTGCGATTACGGCAAATCCGGTTGGTTCTCCGTGTTCTTCAACTGCTTCGGCATACAGTGCCTGGATGAGTGTATCGACGCGCTGTGTGAGTGCTGCAACTATCGTGCTGCCCGATGCACCGTCCTGGTGCTGTGTATGAATCGTTTCCCAGGAGGTGTCGAGATAGGTTCGCAAGTACCACAGGCGTTCGGTTGGCCAGGTGTCAGACCTTTGTTTTGCGTTGAGAAGATCGCGTTGAAGGTTATTGACGATTTCTTTATTCAATGGGCAATCCTTTGGAAATGGCTACGACGCCGCCATCTGTTACGGTGAAACGCTGGCGGTCGTCTTCGCGGTTAATCCCAATTTGGGCACCATCTGGAATGATGACGCCTTCATCTGCTATGACGCGGTGGAGCCGGGCATTGGCACCGACTTTGACGCCTTCCATGAGCACTGAATCGGTAATTTGTGCGCCGGAGTCTATGTGAACACCTGCAGAGATGACTGAGCGCTCGACCCGCGCATTGGCAATAACACATCCCTGGGCGACTACGAGAAGAGAATTATTTTGCGGTTGAATGTGCAGACGCGAAGGCGGATACGGGTGTGCGTGTGTGCGGATGGGCCAGTTCGGGTCGTAAAGGTCGAATTCGGGGGTTTCAGAAACGAGGTCCATGTTGGCTTCCCAATATGCGTCGAGGAGGCCGATATCGCGCCAGTAAACGGTCGAATTGCGATTGCCGTGCTTGAAGTTGTACGCAAAGACGCGCCCCGAATCGACCATTGAGGGGATGATGTTTTGACCAAAGTCGTGGGCTGTGTCGCGTTTGGCATCTTCAGAGAGCTGGCGCACGAGAACCTCTGTGCTGAAGATGTAGATGCCCATTGAGGCCAGGGCGAGATTGGGATTGTGTGGTGTGGGTTTGGGGTGGTCGGGTTTTTCTTCAAAGCCGACAATGCGGGATTCATCGTCGATTGCCATGACGCCCAATTCGGTGGCGTTTTTGATGGGTACTTCAATGCAGGCTACTGTGAGATCGGCATTCGCGTTGTTGTGAAAGGCGAGCATTTTGCTGTAATCCATTTTGTACACGTGGTCGCCGCCCAGAATGAGGACGCGGTCGGGACGCTCGCGTTCGAGGATGTCGATATTTTGAAAAATGGCATCGGCTGTGCCGCGATACCAGTTTCCGGCAAGGCGAAATTGGGGCGGGACTTCAAAGATAAATTCGTCGAGTTCGGGATTGAAAATGGACCAGCCGCGTTGCAAATGCCGGTCGAGAGATGTTGACATGTATTGCGTGAGAACATAGATGCGGCGCAAGTTGGAGTTGAGGCAATTGGAGAGGGTAAAGTCAATGATGCGGTACATGCCGCCAAAAGGCACGGCGGGTTTGGCCTGATTGCGCGTGAGGGGATAAAGCCGCGATCCCTGGCCTCCGGCGAGGATCATGGTTAGTGTGTTTTGCAGTTCATCTGGCATGTCAGGACCTTTCGCCGGTCAGTACATCGTTTATAGCGGTTTTAAGTTTTGACAGGTCCGATGACTTGACCACATAAGCATTGGCCGACCAGGTGAGATAATTGTCTTTGTGATTGCTATAAGCGGTGTTGAGAATAACGGGCAACTGGTTGTTTATGCCCAGAATGTGGTTGAGGGCTTCAATGCCGTCCATGCCGGGCATTCGGATGTCGAGTATTAAAAGGTCTGGCGGGTTTTCTTTGATGCGCTCGATCGCGGTTTGCGCGTCGTGAACCACATCGACGCGATATCCTTCATCGGTGAGTTCTTGTTCGTAGAGGAGTGCCAGATTTTGATCGTCGTCGGCGATGAGGATATTTTTCATAGTGTTTTCCTTGAGGAGGGATCGGGCAGATGGATGAAAATGGAGGTGCCAGAATCGCTGTGGCTTGCGAATGAGAGGGTTCCTCCGTGGCGTTCGACGATTTGTTTGCTGATGACCAATCCGAGACCTGTACCGGTGGTTTTGGTGGTGAAATAGGGCTTGAAAATTTCGTCCTGGATTTCGGCGGGAATCCCCGGTCCGGTATCTCGTATTTCAATTTCGATATGTGGCTGATTCTCTTTTTTTCGAATATGGACGTGCAATTTGCCGCCGTTGGGCATTGCTTGAAATGCGTTTTTGAAGACATTGATGAGTACCTGCTTAAATTGTGCGGGATCTACGGGTGTTTCGGGCAGGTCAGATGGTGCGTTTTGTCGATAGGCGATGCCCCGGTCCTCAAGGCCTTCGCCAACTTGATGATAGACATCGGTGATGAGGTCCGGGAGATTGACGGGTTCGAGTTCGAGTTCGCGCGGTCGCGTGTAGTTGAGGATGTCGGTCAGGAGTTCTTCCAGGCGCGTGACTTCACAAGATATGATGCGCGATGCCGTGTCGATGCGGTCGGGCGTTGGGGCGCGCTGAAGAGAGCGCGCAAAGCCGCCAATTGTCGCGAGTGGATTGCGAATCTCGTGTGCAATGCGCGCAGACATTTCGCCGATTACAGATAGGCGTTCCGATTGCACGAGTTCGTCCTGGAGTTCTCGCGTTTCCTGGAAGAGATGCGCGTTGTGGATGACCCATGCCAGTTGATCGGTCAAGACCGTCAGCGATTGCACATCGGTCCAATTAAAGCCATTTTTTTTGCGACTGAGCACATCGAGTGCGCCCAATACGCGGTCTGCTGTTTTGATCGGTACACAGAGTTCTGCGCGCGTGTTTTTTTCTTGTGGAAAGGCAATGATGCGCCTGGGGTCATTGCCCACGTCATTGGCCATGATGGGATTGCCAGACGCGACGACATGGCCTACGATGCCTTCGCCCACATTTTGGCGATATCCCTCGGGGAAGTGCTTTTCGTAAACACCGGCTCTGGCTTTCATGATCATCTGGTTAGAATGCGTTTCGACAAAATAAAGCGAGACATGCTGGTAATTGAAACTCTGCTGCACTTCGTGAACAATGCGTCTGAAAATTTCATCTGGATCGAGGGTTGATAGAGCCATTTGTGCAATGCGATTGTTGGTGGTCAGGTGCGCGGCGCGCTGTTTTTCCACTGCGAGGAGGCGGGCGATTTCGATATTGCGCTGGCGCAGGTTTTGAGATTGGCTTTGCGCCAGGTTTCGATAACGCATTTCGTGGTAGTACGCCGATATGCGCAGCAAGATTTCGTCAAATATGGCTTCGGCATTGTGTGTGGAATTTTTCAGGTGTTTCAGAACGGTTTTCTTTAGGGCAATGAGCAATCGACAAGCTGCATCGGGGGAAAAAGCATTGATTTCACCTGAAAAGATGCGCTGGCGGAGCAGGTGATATTCCTGTTTGGTCGTGATTTGTGTGACTATTAGATCGAAGAATTCTTCGAGCACATCGTCGGGTGCACGGCCGTCAAAATCTTCGCGCAGTTGCAAGACAGATGTATGGCGAACGAGCCTTTGCCATTCAGATAGCAGGCTTGCGCGTTGTGTGGTGAGTACGTGATACAGGTTTTGTTCTGTGTTTTTCATGAGATAAGTGGTGGGTTATTAACCTATAACAGTTAATAATATCACGCCAAATGTATAAGTGTCAAGATATTTGGGCTTGCGCTTTGGGTCGAAATATGGAAAATTAATGTTAAATGGCTTTTATAGTTGTATCGGGAGAACGCGCATGGATATGGCTACGGATTATAGTGCTTCAATTCTGGAGGGGTTGGGGGAGGGCATCGTGGCTTTTGATAAGACACATCGGGCCGTGATGGCCAATGGACATTTGATTGCATTGATGGGGTGGGACAAACAGGCTGTTTGGGGCGCGTCGCCAGAGGTGCTATTTGCCCAACGCCCCGAGTTGTTGCGGATTTTGAACGAGGGTATGAAAAACAAGATGCTGGTGTCGGACATAGATTTGGTACACCACAATGCCGATGGTGGATTGCAACATCTGCGCGTGAGTACTTCGTTTTTGGATGCGGATACGCGGTCCGGGCTGGTGCTGGCGGTGCGCGATGTGTCTGAGATAAAGCGGATGGAGTGGGAGATCTTTCAAGTTGAAAAAATGACGGCGTTGGGGCGTTTGGCCGCTTCAGTTGCCCATGAGGTGCGCAATCCCCTGGGGGCGATTGATATTCAGTTGCAGTTGTTGGAGGAAGATCTCGACGAGTTGGCAAGTGCGTTAAAAGAGCGTCTTGTGGGGCGGCTCAATATTGCGCAGACAGAGATGAAACGGCTCGATCGCCTTGTGTATAATTTTTTGCGTTTTTCGCGCACGCCCAAACTCCATTTGCGGCAGGTGTCTCTCAACGATGTGGTTCGCCACGTTTTTGAGCTGGTCTCGCCCGAAGCACGCGAGCGCGAGGTTGTGTTGCGTCTGGATCTTTCCGACGATTTGCCCGCGATCAATGGAGATGAAGACCAACTCGGTCAAGCTGTGCTCAATATTGTGGTGAATGCCTTTCAGTCTATGGCCACTGGTGGGGATTTGATTGCTCGAACACAAACCGAGTCGGGGCAGGTGTGTTTGATGCTTACAGATACGGGATGCGGGATTCCAGAAGAAGAGGTGGATCGCATTTTCGAGTTTTATTATACGACAAAAGATGAGGGTACCGGGTTGGGGCTGTCTATTGCCCAGCGCATCATTTATCAGCACGGAGGGCATATTGATGTCGAGAGCCGTCCCAAACTGGGAACGACCTTCCGGGTGTATTTGCCCGTGCATGAGAATTAAGAATTAGGAAACGGTGATTAAGGCGAGTAAATCGCGCATGACTGCGTAGCAGTTCAGCCGAGGTTTTAATTTTCAAATTTTAATTTTTAATTCGATTAAGAGGCAACTTATGGACGCGAGTGAGATTCGGATTTTGATTGCAGATGATGAGTACTATATCTGCGAGGGTCTGAGGGAGGCGATGACCAAAGACGGTTATCGGGTTGATGTGGCTTATGATGGGAATCGGGCAAAAGCGCTTATGGAAGCCCATGAGTATGACGCCGCGATTTTTGATCTCAAGATGCCGGGGCAGGATGGTCTGGCACTTTTGAAGTGGGTGAGCGGTGCAAATCGCGAAATTGGCGTTATTGTGATTACGGCTTATGGCGAGGTGGAGACGGCTGTTGAAGCCATGCGACGAGGGGCTTATGATTATTTGACCAAACCCGTAGATCTGAAGCGATTGCGCCTGTCCTTAGAGCGTTTGCTCGATCACCAGGCACTGGTGGCGGAGAACCGCGTATTGCGGGCGCGTCTGGATTCCAATGGGGAAAATGGGGATATTGTGCATCGAAGTGCTGCGATGGAACACGTTTGTGATACTGTAGCGCAGGCGGCAATGACCGATGTGCCGGTTTTGATTACTGGAGAAACGGGTACGGGAAAAGAACTCGTGGCGCGTGCGATTCATCAGGCGAGTGCGCGGCGGAATGCGCCCCTATTGGCGATGAACTGCGGGGCGTTTGCCGAGACATTATTTGGCAGCGAGTTGTTCGGTTATGTAAAAGGCGCGTTTACGGGCGCGACAGCGAATAAGGCGGGGTTTTTTGCCGCGGCTGAAGGCGGGACGCTCTTTTTTGATGAAGTGGGTGAAATCCCCTTGCCCAACCAGGTCGATTTGCTTCGGGTATTAGAAGAAAGAGCCTATCGACCGGTGGGCAGTACCAAAGCGGTGGCCGCAGATGTGCGAACCATTTTTGTCACCAATCGCGATCTCGAGCGAGAAGTGGCAGAAGGGCGATTTAGAGAAGATTTGTATTATCGCATCAATGTGGTGCCCATTCGCCTGCCACCGCTTCGCGAGCGCGTCGAAGATATTCCGCTTTTGATCGATGTGTTTTTTGATAATTTGTGTGTGTTGCACCACAAAGCGCGCAAGGAATTAACTCCCGATGCGATGGATAGGGTTCTGGCTTATTTATGGCCCGGCAATGTGCGCGAGTTAAAAAATACTATTGAGCGCATTGTGGTAACCTGTGCAGATCAAAAGGTCAATGTCGATCATTTGCCTTCTCGGGTGCGCGATGCCCAGAATGCAACAGATACTATAATGGTCGAACTCGGTTCGTCGCTTGAAGACGTAGAGCGCGCGCTTATCGAAAAAACACTTGCACATGTGACGGCAAATCGCAAAAAGGCCGCAGCTTTGCTGGGGATCAGTGTCCGCGCGTTGCAATACAAGATCAAGGCGTATAATTTGCGCTAATTTCTCAAAGCGCAATTTTTGCATTTTGGTTATAAATCAGGTGCAATTTTTGCATACTAAATGAAATAAAAAAGAACAGACAGATCGAATTTTATGATTTTTGTTCAAAAAAAACAATAATTTATGTATATAGGAAATTTTTTGGCACGGATATTGCTGTTATATTAGGGTGCGTTTATCGCGGGTTTTTGATATTGGAGATTAACTATATGTTTTTATTGATGTTAATGTGTTATTCTCCTTATTCTAATAAATGTCTTATAGTTTGAAGGTGCAAATTCTGCATTTTTGTCAAGTGTGGGGATCTGGTGACTCAAACAACAATTTTACCTGAAGAAGACGTTTTTCATTTTGATGTTTCGCTTCTTGTACCCGATTTGCAATCCCAGGATCGCATGGGAGCGATCAAAGAACTGGTTGATCGGCTCTATGGGCGCAGGAAGGTGGTCGATAGTCTGAAGTTTTTGCAAACTATTCTGGATCGCGAAGATCAGATGAGTACTGTTTTGGGCCGGGGTGTTGCACTGCCCCATGCGCGATGCCGCTCGGTTGCACAGCCCGGTGTGGCGTTGGGCATTTCTCAGACGGGTATTGCTTTTCCCCCAGATGCAGAACCCGTTCACGTGATCTGCATGGTTGCAGTACCCGATATGGCTCCTGTGCCTTATCTATCGGTTTTGAGCAATTTGGCCCTGCTGTTTAAAAAATCAGATGTGCGAGCGGGTTTGATGGCTTGCGACACATCGATGAGTATGTATCAATTTATGACGAAACATCTCGCTCAAATTCGCAACATGTCGGCTCCTCATTCTGTTTTATAGTAGCTCTCCCCATCTTTTACAGGAGGTTCCCCTTGCCTGGAATTATGATACAAGATAGTGAGTCTCTGGATTTGTATCTGCGAGACATTGCCTCGTCTGAACCCCTTTCGAGTGCAGAAGAGATTGACCTGGCAAAAAAGATTCATAAAGGTTGCCAAAGATCCAGAGATAAACTGGTTTCCGCCAATCTCCGTTTTGTGGTGAGTGTGGCGCGCGAATATCAAAATCACGGGGTGCCTCTGGCCGATTTGATCAGCGCGGGCAATATGGGCCTGATGACGGCTGCCGAGCGCTTTGATGGCACGCGGGGCTTTAAGTTTATTTCCTATGCTGTCTGGTGGATCCGCCAGGCGATTCACCAGAGTCTGGCACAGGATTCGCGGGTTGTGCGGTTGCCTATTAACCGCATTGATTTGTTGCACAATATTTCAAAGGTGTCGCGCGAACTGAGGCAGTCAAGCGAGACCGAACCCGAACCGGAAACTGTGGCAAAAGAACTCGGCGTGTCGGTGGAGATGGTTCAGGATACGCTAATGCGCGCGCGCGATGTCTGGTCTCTGGATGCGTCTTTCCGCGAGGAGGATGACCACAGTTTGCTGCATGTGTTGCCCGATAATACGCAAAAGGCACCGGATGAAGAAGTTGTAGAAGATTCGGTGCGCGAACAGGTGAGAGATGTGCTCACATCTCTGGATGACCGCGAGACCGAGGTTTTGCGCCTGTATTTTGGTCTGGGCGGTGAAGAGCCGCTTACGCTTGAAGAGATTGGCGTTCGGTTCAATTTGACCAGAGAGCGCGTGCGGCAAATTAAGGAGAAAGCACTTCGCAGGTTGCGCCATCCTCGTCGTCGCTCGCGGCTTGAGCCGTTGCTGGAAGTGACTTGATACATGGACTGGTTTTGATTGTCATTGCGCCAGTAATCCAGTTTCACAAGAAGAGTACCGTTGGGTGCTCTTCTTTTTTTTGGCTTGACAGCGCGCAAATCGAAAAATATACTGTAGTTGTTCGTTTTTCGGATGATAACTTGCAGGGAGATCGAAATGAAACGCCTGATGGTAGTCCTCCTGTCTGTGTTCGCGATGCAGGGATGCAGTGATCGTCTGTCAGATATGCAAACACAACTGGCAGGTACCTGGGTCTTGCAAAGTCGTCAATTGCAAGATGGTACTGTGTTGAGTGGCCCGCATGTAAAAGGATCGCTTTTATGGGAGCCAATTAGTTCTCGTAAAGCACATGTTACGCTCAATTTTCTCGAAGATTTAAAAGACGGTACGCCCCGGCGATTTAATTATGCTGCCAGTACGTATGAAATTTCTACGTCGGCGATTACGCGAGCCAGGCATGTGCTGGTTCGCCAGGGGTATCGGTCTTCTGCCGAATCACCGATGTCGATTTATCCCAAGGCCAAGAGTGTGAAGGGCAAAATTACGGTTGAGGGCGATAAAATTGAGATTGCACACGATGAGCAGCAGTGGGTTTTTGAAGGCAATACGATGACGGCATCTTATGAGGGCGCATGGGTTGATACATGGATGCGGGTTCAGTAGGGTGTTGTAAAAAAGACGAGGCGCGGCTATGCCGCGCTTTTTTTTTTGCCAGGTGCGACTATTGCTTTTAATATTGGCGAAACACATTTGAAACCTGCTGGAAATATATTAAGCGTAAGTTTTGGCTATTATTTCCGCGTTGTTTCACAGGTTAAAATATGGGATAGAACTATGAATGATGGAAGCCGCGAATACGTGCTGAATGCCGCGTCAGAACACGGGGTCAAGTTTATCAGGCTCTGGTTTACGGATATTTTGGGTTTTCTAAAGAGTGTCGCCATTCCCGTTGAGCAACTCGATGGCGCTTTGACTGAGGGGATCGGTTTTGATGGGTCGGCAGTTGAGGGCTTTGCGCGCATTGACGAGAGCGATATGATCGCAATGCCCGATCCCAATACTTTTCAGGTGTTGCCTTTTCGCCCGCAAGAAGGCGGCACTGTTGCGCGTATGTTTTGCGATATTCTCCAGCCGGGGGGAAAACCATATCGGGGAGATCCGCGCTGGGTGCTGAAAAAGAATTTGAGACGCGCAGGCGATATGGGGTTTGCGTTTTACGTCAGTCCAGAGATGGAGTTTTTCTATTTTGAGAAACCCGAGGTTCCTCTCAAGGGTCTGGATGAGGGGGGATATTTTGATCAGACGTCTCTGGATGTGGCGAGCGATTTGCGCCGGGATACGGTTTTGACGCTGGAGAAGATGGGGATTGAAGTGGCGTCCAGTCATCACGAAGACGCGCCCAGCCAGCACGAAATCGATTTGCTTTATACCGATGCGCTGACGATGGCGGACAATGCGATGACTTACCGTTTGGTGGTGAAAGAGATTGCCGTGAAACACGGCGTTTGGGCGACGTTTATGCCCAAGCCTCTTTTTGGTGTCAATGGCAATGGTATGCATACGAATATGTCGCTGTTTAAGGGGGAAGACAACGCGTTTTACGACGCTGAAGATGAATACCATCTGTCGGCTACGGCGCGGTGTTTTATCGCGGGCTTGCTCAAACACGCCTGCGAGATGACGCTGGTGACCAATCAGTGGGTCAATTCTTATAAGCGATTGGTGCCGGGTTACGAGGCACCTTTGTACACGACGTGGTCGGCGGTAAATCGGTCAGATCTGGTACGCGTGCCTGCTTATTCGCCAGATAAAGCGAGTACAACGCGTATCGAATACCGGTCGCCCGATCCGGCCTGCAATCCCTATCTGGCGTTTGCGGTTATGCTATCTGCGGGATTAGAGGGTATTGAAAAATGCTATGAGGTGCCGGCACCTATGGAAAAAAATGTCGCTGAGATGTCCAGTGCCGAACGGGAAAGTGCGGGGATTAAAACCCTGCCTCTGGATCTGTCACAGGCTATTGATCTGGCTGAGAGCAGCGATCTGCTTCGCAATGCCCTGGGCGATCACATTTTTGAGAAGTTTATTGCGAATAAGAAGATCGAATGGACTAATTACAGGGCGCAGGTGACGGGTTACGAACTGGATCAACATCTTAAAATTTTGTGAGAGACTGTTTTAAAACTCATTTTGCCCCTTCTTGGCTATGCGAGCGTAGCGGAGTCGAAGAATCTCTTACCAACTCAGGTGGAAAAGATGCTTCGGCTACGCTCAGCATGACAAAACGCCGACATCCGTAGCATCAGGTATTAATTTTAAAACAGCTTCTGAGGTACAGGGATGGGAAAAAAACGCCGACCATGTCCCCGCGGGTTGTACGACGGATGCCCGATTCCACGAGAGTTGTGTAGCGAAGATTATGCGCGCACAGGTCAGTGGCATTGTTTGAAGTTTTTGCGCGAGTTTGAGTGGTTTGTGTTTGGTACCGCTGGGGAAGATGCCGCGCCAGAGGCTCTCAGGACGGGAGAAGAAATTGTATCGCTGGAGGATTTGATGCGGGTGCTGGAGGGGATGGATAATGAGTGATGGTTCAGATCGTTTCTTGAAGGCGTGTCGTCGCGAATGTGTGGATGCGACGCCTGTTTGGTTTATGCGTCAGGCCGGGCGGTATATGAAGGCTTATTGGACGTATCGCGATCGCTACAGTTTTCTCGATATGGTGAAGTCGCCCGAGATCTCCACGGCGAGTACGATGCAACCTGTGAACGCTTATGATGTGGATGCTGCGATTATTTTTCAGGATTTGCTGCCGATTCTCGAATCGATGGGTTTGGATCTGGACTATGTAAAAGGTGAGGGTCCGGTTATTCACAACCCGATTCGCACAGTGGCAGATATCGATGCGTTGACTGTGAGACCCGCCGAAGAGGCTATGCCTTATGTGGGTGATGCCATTCGGATGGCTGTCGCAGAACTCAATGGTCGCGTTCCGCTAATTGGTTTTGCAGGTGCGCCTTTTACGCTGGTTTGTTATGCGGTGGAAGGCGGTTCGTCGCGCAATTACGAAATTGCCAAGGGGTTGATGTATGGCGAGCCAGCGCAATGGCATCGTTTGATGGATATGATGGCGACGGCTATTGGCGATTATCTCATCGCGCAGGTCCGGGCGGGTGCCCGGGTATTGCAGGTGTTTGATAGCTGGGTCGGAGCGTTGAGTCCGGCAGATTATCGGGAGTACGTGTTGCCGCATTCGCAGAAGGCGATTGCGATTGCGAAGGCAGAGGTGGATGCGCCGCTTATTCATTTTGGTACGGGTACGGCGGGTATTCTCCAGTTGTTGAAGGAAGCGGGAGGCGATGTTATTGGCGTTGATTGGCGCATTGATATAGATGTGGCGTGGCGTCGTTTGGGCGATGATGTGGGTGTGCAGGGCAATCTGGATCCCGTGGTGTTGTTCGCACCTTTTGAGGAGATAGAGCGGCAGACAAGGCGCATATTGGATTCGGTGAGGGGAAAGCCGGGGCATATTTTTAATTTGGGTCATGGGATTTTACAGCGCACACCTGTGGAGAATGTGCGGAGATTGGTTGATTTTGTGCATGAATATACGGCGCGATGAGAAAATAGTGGGCGTGCTTTTAATGGCTTATGGCAGCCCCGATTCGCTGGACGATATGGCGGCTTATTTGAGCGATATTCGGGGTGGCAGGCCGATGTCGCCAGAATTTGTTGCGGAGTTTCGCAGTCGCTACGCGCAGATCGGTGGCAAGTCGCCGCTGAATGAACGCACGTTTGAGCAGGCAGGATGTGTTGAGACGGTGTTGAAAAAGCGCGGGCGGAATGTGAAGGCGTACACGGGGATGCGTCATTGGAAACCGCGGATTGTAGAGGCGGTGGCAAAGATGCAGAGGGATGGTGTTGAAAAGTCTGTGGGCATTGTGATGGCGCCGCATTATTCGCAGATGAGTATTGGCCTTTATCAACAGAAGGTCGAGGATGCCCAAAGAGAAGTGGGAAGTGCTATTGATTTTGCCTATGTCAATTCGTGGTGCGATCAGCCCCGGTTGATCAAAGCGCAGGTGGCAAAGGTGAGGGCGGGGTTGGAGAAGTTTCCGGAGGATGCGAGGCGGAAGGCTAAGGTGGTTTTTTCGGCGCATAGTTTGCCGGCCCGGTTGTTGAAGATGGGCGATCCCTATGACGATGAATTAAAGCGCAATGCTCAGGCGATTGTCGATCAATTGGGTCCGGTGGATTGGATGTTTTCGTATCAGAGTGCCGCACATACGGGCGAGCCCTGGTTGGGTCCGCAGATTGAAGATGTGATTCCCGCACTGGCTTCTGGCAATTATCGCGATGTTCTGGTCGCGCCTATTGGTTTTGTGTGCGATCACGTTGAGGTGCTTTACGATATTGATATCGGTTGTCAGGAGATTGCAGAACAACGCGGGATTCGCCTGGAACGCACAGAGATGATGAATAGTGATCCCGTGTTTATCGAGGCGGTTGCAGATGCGGTGGAAGAGGCGATTTGAGAGGCGGGTGCTGATAGCGATATGCATATAACTATTATTGGCGGTGGCATAGCGGGTCTTGCGACCGCTTTTTATTTGGAAAAAAGAGCGAGAGAACAGGGTCGGGAGATCCAGTATGTTTTGCTGGAGCGCAGTGACCGGTGGGGTGGGAAGATTACGACGGAGTCGGTGGATGGTTTTTTGATTGAGGGCGGTCCGGATTTGTTGCTGACGCAGAAACCCGCGGGGATTCAGTTGTGTAAGGATCTGGGGCTGGCGGATCGGTTGATTTCGACGAATAGTGATCGGCAGCGGACATTTTTGGTACGGGATGGGAAATTGGTGGCTTTTCCGGAGGATTTTTCGCTGGTGCCTGCGAGATTTTGGCCCCTTGTGAGGTCGCCTCTGTATTCGTTTTGCGGGAAGGTGAGGATGGGGCTGGAGGTGTTTGTTCCGCGGCGGAGGGACGAGGGCGATGAGAGTCTGGCGAGTTTTATTGGGCGGCGATTGGGCGTGGAGGCTGTGAATATTGGCGGGGCGATGCTGGCGGGTATCCACAGTGCAGATGCAGAGCGTTTGAGTATGCGGTGCGCGTTTCCGATGTATGTGGCTATGGAGCAGCGTTATGGCAGTTTGATCAAGGGGGTGCGGGCGATGAGGAAGACGCGCGCGAAATCCTCTGCGATGTTTCAGACGCTGATTGGCGGGATGGGTGAGTTGGTCGATGCTCTGGTCGCGCAGTTGGATGGGGATTTGCGCCGGGGGGTTGCAGTTGGGGCTGTGCGAAAGACGGATGGTGGATTTGAGGTGGTCGCAGGCGATGAGGTGATTGAGACAGATGTTGTGGTGATGGCGACGCCGGCTTATGTGTCCGCTGATCTGGTGGCTGATTTTGCGCCTGATTTGAGTCTTTTGTTGCGCGGTGTTCGCTATGTTTCAACGGCGACGGTTTCGCTGGGGTATCGGAAGAGAGATGTTGAGGGGCAGCACGATTTTGAGGGGTTTGGATTTTTGTCGCCAAAGCATGAGGGGCGAAGGATTACGGCGTGTACATGGGTTTCGACAAAGCTGAATTTTCGCGCGCCAGACGATGGGGTTCTGGTGCGTACATTTGTGGGGGGCGCAGGGCGTGAAGATCTGGTGGATCTGGATGATGAGGCGCTGATTGCACAGTCGCGCGAGGAATTGGAGGATTTGATGGGGTTGACGGCTGATCCTGTGTTTGCACGCATTTTTCGCTGGCAAAGAGGACGGCCCCAGTTTGATGTGGGGCATCTGGATCGCGTGGCTGAAATGGAGCATCTGGCCGCGCAGGTGGGTGGGTTGTTTTTGACGGGGAGTGCGTATCGCGGGTCTGCGATTCCCGATTGTATTGTGCAGGCGGTGGATACGGTGGATAGAATATTAGGGGAAGTGTGAAGGAAGAAGTGGGAAGTGTGACTGTAGGGGCGAGGCATGCCTCGCCCGTCATCGCGGCATGATCCCCTGCTCAACACCACGCAGGGGCATGCTTGAGCCGCAATCCAGTGTCTTTTCATTATTACTGACGTTGATGAATCCATGCTCACTACAACTCATAAACATTTCAAGACGATTATCATGGTCGCCACCCGGTCCCTGAATGACAAGGGGTGGGTTCTTGTTGGTGGCTCTGGGTTGCGCCTGTTGCGCGTTGTGTTTCTGCTTTCTCTGTGGCGGATGTTGTTGCCCGAGACAGGGGAGGTTTCTGGGATGACGCGCAATGCGGTGCTTACTTATACGCTGATTGCAGAGGTTTTTGCCGGGCAGATTTCTGTGCGTACAGGTCTGGATGGGGCGCTCTGGCGCGGGGATATTGCCAATCGCTTTTTGCGTCCGGTGGGTATTTACGGTCAGTTTATTGCGGAGATGTTGGGCACGGGTTTGCCCAATCTGATTTTGTTTTCACTGCCGCTTTTTTGTCTGGCGCCTCTTCTGGGGGTTGATCCATTGCCGGAGAGCGCGCTTGCGGGCGTTTTGTTTTTGTGTAGTTTGATTTTGGGTATTGCTATTGGCGCGGCGTTTGATTTCATTTTTGCGAGTTTTATGGTTTTGCTGGAGCAACATGTCTATGCTTTGACGCAGATTCGAGATGCGGTCAGTGTTTTGTTGTCGGGTGCTATTATCCCGCTTGCGCTGATGCCATGGGGTATTGGGGATGTGCTGACGTTTTTGCCTTTTGCTTCGCTGGCTTCCGCGCCTTTGCGCATTTATACCGGGACGGGAGATCCCGTTTTTCTTATTGGTCTTCAAGTTTTCTGGGCTGTTGTTCTCTGGCCCGTCGCGCACTGGCTCTGGAATGCCAATCGCGAACGCCTGGTTTCACACGGGGGATAAAGAAGTGTGAAGTAATCCAGTGGTTTTTGTAGGGGCGGGTCCCTGTGCCCGCCCGTCATCGCGGCATGGTGTAAGCCGCGATCCAGGAGGTTTAATTTTTGTGAAGACTTTGAGAAAACTTATCGCTCGCTGGCGCGTGCAGGCTTATCTGGATTTTATGTGGATGACGCGGGATTTTCGATTTTTTTTCATTAATATTGTTTCCGATATCATTCTCAATCTCGCGGGTGTTACAGCGGTTTTTCTTCTGGCCGAGCGATTTGAAGGTATTGGTCTGTGGTCGCGCGATCAGATTATTTTTATGCTGGGGTATGCCGCGCTTGTTCGCGGTCTTTTAGATATGGGGTTTAGCTATAATGTTTTGCATATCAGCCGCCGCATTGGGCGCGGTCAGATGGATCATGTGCTGGTGCAACCCCAGCCGGTGTGGATGGGGTTGTTGACCGAGGGTTTTATGCCGTTTTCCGGGTCGTGGTCTTTGCTGACCGGGATTGGTATTTGGACCTGGGCTATTTTTCAGCTCGATGCGGTGTTTCCGCTGTACTGGTGGCTGATGTTTTTCTGCAATCTCGCGTCTTCCTGCGCGATTGTGCTGGCTTTTTCTTATGCGTGGGGAAGTCTGGCTTTTTGGGCACCTGTTGCGGCGGAAGAAATTAGCAGTCGCGCGGTCAATTTTATGTTTCAGCTCAAGTCTTTTCCTCTGGATGGTTTGAGTGTTTATGTGCTTGCCAGTATGCTTACTGTTTTGCCCGTGGGATTTGTCGCGTGGTATCCCTGTCGCCAGTTGCTCGGTATTGCGCCAGCGAGTTTGTGGCATACGCCGCTTGTGGCGATGGGTTTCTCTCTTATTGCCTGGGTTTTGTTTAAAAAAGGGATGCAGCACTATGAACAGACCGGATCACAACGCTACCTCGGTTTCGGACATCGCGGTTAAGCTGACCGAGGTCGATAAGATTTTTTATCAGCGCCAGCGTTCGGAGAAGGTGCGGGATGTTTTTAAGAATTTGTTTCGTCCCAATGTCCGGGAGATTCGCGCGTTGCAGAAGGTGAATCTCGAGATTCGCCGCGGCGAGATTGTCGCCTATGCAGGTCCCAATGGCGCGGGAAAATCTACGACTGTGAAGCTGCTTTCCAGTGTTCTTGCACCTACTTCTGGAACGGTTCAATGTCTGGGCATGGATCCGATGAAGGATCGCGTGCATTATGTCGAGCGCATTGGGGTGGTTTTTGGTCAGCGGACAGAGTTGTGGTGGGATCAGCCGGTTGCGGCGAGTTTTGAGTGGAAGCGCGTGGTCTGGGATATTTCCCGGGATCGGTATAATACGATGCTCGATTTTGTGAAGGATCTTCTGGGTATTGGGGAATTTTTCAATAGTCTCGCGCGTCAGCTCAGTTTGGGGCAAAAGATGCGGGCAGATCTCGCGCTGATGCTTATGCACGAGCC
>JAGWBW010000064.1:0-4610 GCA_021295695.1 Candidatus Latescibacterota bacterium | reverse complement strand
GGGGTTGATGTGCTTGCCAAACGCAATATTCTGGAGTTTATCAAGAATCTCAACCGCGAAAAGGGCGTTACGGTTATGATCACGAGCCACGATATGGATGAGCTGGAGCAACTCGCGGGGCGCATTGTGATGATCGATAAGGGGAATATCGCGTTTGATGGGGATTTTCGGAAGTTGCGCGGTCAATTTGGGGACCGCAGGCATCTTATTATTGAGACTGCCGATATGTCTCCGCCGCAACTTTCAGGCGTTCAATTTATCGAGAGCGAGAGCAATCGCCATCATTTCACGTTTGATGCGGCGCAAACACCGATACCGACATTGCTCGATCAAGCAGCCGAGCAAACGACTATTCGCGATGTGGAAACCCACCGCGCTCCGATTGATGATGTGATCGCGGATATGTATGAATATTGGGATGGGGAGGAGAAGAGGGGTTAATTGACGGATTTGACGATTTCGATCTTGACTCTTGCAACGCCTTCATTGACCATGTCGAGCTTTTTGGCCGCGCCGAGGGAGAGGTCGAGGATGCGTCCGTCAACGAAAGGACCGCGGTCATTTACTTTGACGACGACGGATTTGCCGTTGGTGCCGAGGGGCAATTCGCGGTGTGCGGCGGACAGGCCGTTCATGTCGTAGATTTCACCGCTGGCTGTTGGTCGTCCGTGAAATTTGTGGGCGTAGTAGGATGTGTAACCAATTTGAGAAGATCGGTATTTTGGGGACGGGGCCACGGTCCTGGAGGGTTTTGAGGGTTTGGTAGTTTTTGGTTTGTCTGTGATGGGTTTGTCGCGATAGCGAGGGTGCGAGGCACATCCCATGATAGAGACGCAGAGGAGGATGCAGAGCAGGTGGAAAATTTTATTGCGCCGCAGGTAATTGCATGCTGCCAACAAGGTCGGATATGCGGTCAATTTCATGTGTTTTGCAATAGTCTGCAATGCCATCGAGTATCTCCAGGGCTGCAAGGGGGCGAACAAAGGTTGTGGTTCCGACTTGAATGGCGGACGCGCCAATGATGAGAAATTCAATGGCGTCGCGCGCTGTGGCTATGCCGCCCATGCCGATGACCGGGACCGAGACCCGATCGACGACTTTCCAGAGCAGGGCGAGGGCGACGGGTTTGATCGCGGGTCCAGATAAGCCGCCTGTGATATTTCCGAGGATGGGACGGCGCGTGTCTATGTTTATTGCCATGCCCAGCAGGGTATTGATGAGGGCGATGCCGTCCGCTCCGCCTTCTTCGACTGCGCCAGCTATGTCGGCTATGTCGGTTACGTTTGGGGTGAGTTTGACGATGATGGGCAATTGCGATACGGCTTTGACGGCTCGGGTTACGTTGTGGGCTGCGCGCTCGGAACAGCCAAAGAGCATGCCGCCGTCTTTCATATTGGGCGATGAGATGTTGAGTTCGAGGGCGTCTATTCCGTCGAGGTCGTTGAATCGGGCGGCCATGTCGGCAAATTCCCGATCCGATGTCCCCGCTATGCTGACGATGCGTCCTGTGTTGAGCGCGGATAGGGGTGGGACTTTTTCGGCGATGAATGCGTCGATGCCCGGGTTGGTCAGGCCAATGGCGTTGAGCATGCCGGATGGGGTTTCGGTAGTGCGCGGCGGTGGGTTGCCCGCCCGGGGGTGGTAGGTAATGGTTTTTGTGACGATGCCGCCGATTTTGCTCAGGTCAAAGAGCGATGCGTATTCGGCGCCGTGTCCAAAAGTTCCCGAGGCCATGATGACGGGGTTTTTAAGCGTGAGCCTTTTGGCGATTTTTGTCGAGAGATTCAGTTGTTTGGCAGAGTTGGACATTTGATTCAGAGCATTCCCTTTCGCGCTGTGACTGCAAGCTCTATATACTATTTTTTTATTCTAACTTCGTCAAGGAAAAAGCGCAAAATTCGGAGGGTTGAACCATGATTATTGACGCGCATAATCACGTTTATTATCACGGTTTGAATGCCGAGGGTGTGTTGGCCGAGATGGACCAGTTCGGGTATGATGTGGCGTGGTTGCTTACGTGGTATTTGCCGCCGGGTGAGCATGTCGCGAGCAGCCATCGCGTGTTTAATCCGGTCAATGCGCGGCCCGATGGTACGCACGCGGGAACGACGTTGAATGATCTTTCGCGGGCGTGTGAGAAATATCCGGATCGATTTGTTGCGGGCTATTGTCCCTGTCCTTCAGAGGGCGATGCGGCAGGGCTTTTTGAGGCTGCGTATTATTCGCATGGTGTTCGGGTGTGTGGGGAGTGGAGCTATCGGATGTTGTTGAATGATCCCCGTGCGATTTTGTTGTTTCGCAAGGCGGGTGAGTTGGGCGCGCCGGTGGTTTTGCATATTGATACGCCGTTTTTGAATGGGGTGTATCAGGAGGCCTGGTATGGCGGGGAGATTGGCGCGCTGGAGCAGGCGTTGCAGGCGTGTCCGGAGACGATATTTGTCGGTCACGCGCCTGGGTTCTGGCGGCATGTGAGTGGGGATGAGGCCACGGATCCGGAGACATATCCTTCGGGAGAGATTGTGCCGGGTGGGTGCTTGTTTGATCTGTTTGCACAATATCCGAATCTCTGGGCAGATTTGTCGGCGGGTTCGGGTTTGAATGCGTTGCAGCGGATGGAAGATGGGGGGCGGGATTTTTTGATTGAATATCAGGATCGTTTGTTGTTTGGACGCGATGCTCCGGGGAATGCGTTGCAGGTGCATATAGATGGGTTGGATTTGTCGCGGGATGTCAGGGAGAAGATTTATTGCGAGAATGCACTGCGTCTAATTCCTTTGGAAAAATATAAGGAGAAAAAATGAAAACACATGTATTTACCAGTGGACAAGATGGATATCACACGTATCGCATTCCCGCATTGCTGGTGACAAAAGCGGGGACTTTGCTGGCGTTTTGCGAGGGGCGGCGCACTGGGCGCGGGGATCACGGGGATCTCGATTTGCTGGTGAAGCGGTCGGAAGACGGCGGGGAGACGTGGTCTGAACAGTTGTTGATTTATGGGGAGCCTGGAGAAGTGACGATTGGCAATCCGTGTCCTGTGGTGGATGGCGATACGGGTGTGATCTGGTTGCCGTTTTGTCGAGAGAATGACGATGTGTTCATGACGCATAGTGCGGATGATGGGGAGACCTGGGCCGATCCTGTGGATATTACTGCGGATGTGAAGATGCCCGCGTGGGGTTGGTATGCGACGGGTCCGGGTGTTGGGATTCAGTTGCAGCGGGGGAAGCACAGGGGACGGCTGGTGATTCCGTGCGATCATCGGGAGGATGGGAATTATGGCAATGGTTCGCATACGATTTACAGCGATGACCACGGGGCAACGTGGCAGATGAGTGCGTTGATTACGCCAGGTGCGAATGAGTGTCAGGTTGTGGAATTGGCGGATGGGTCGTTGAAGATGAATATTCGGATGCAGACGTATAGCGAAGGGTTGCGGGGGATCTCGGTGAGTGGGGATGGTGGTCACAATTGGTCAGAGGTTGTACACGATGCGAATTTGCCGTGTCCGAAATGTCAGGCGAGTTTGATAGGCGAAGGCGACCGGTTGTTTTTTTCAAATCCCGTGTCGCCCATGCCGGCAGAAAGTCCCAAAGCCGGAGAACGGTTTTATCCGGGCAAGGGAAGAGGGGAGCGTGTGAATATGACTGTGCGGTTGAGCGAGGATGGCGGGCAGACGTGGTCCCGGGAAAAGCTGCTGCACGAGGGTCCGGCAGCGTATTCCTGCCTAACTCTGTTACCCGATGGAGATGTTGGGTGTTTGTATGAGGCGGGGGAAGAACATTCGTATCAGTATCTGGTTTTTGAGCGGTTTAGAATGTGATCCTATTAAAGGGAGTTCAATGTGACCAAATTAATCTCTCAAATTGGCAGTGAGCGCGCGACTTCTGGTGCGGGGAATAAGGTTGTTACGTTCGGTGGAAGAACACATGTGGTCTGGCAGGATGTTACAAGTGAGGGCTATTTCAACAGGGTTTGCACTTTTGATCGCGATACTGGGGGATGGTCAGAACCGTTGACTTTTAACAAGGGGCGCGACAATCACGCGCGTCCGGTTATGACCATTGACCATCAGGGCTATTTGCAAGCTGTTATGAGCGGTCACAATTCGCCGGTGACGTATCGGCGGTCGGTTCGACCAAATGACGCGAGTGAATGGACGGAGGGACAGCCAGCCGGGTCGGGGACCTATCCCGTTGTTGTGTGCGGTTTGGACGATACGCTCTATTTAACTATGCGGTCTCCCAATCGCTGGGATGGTGTGGATTTTTATTCTAAGAGCAGAGATGGTGCCTGGAAAGCACGCGGCAAATTGGTCAAACGGCGTGAGGATTATACAGGTTACGGGGCTTTTCAGACTGGCATGGCTGTCGGTTCAGATGGCGTTCTTCATCTTGTGATAGATTTTTACGAGGGTAAGGGGACCTACGATCAGCGCGGGTTACATCAGGCTGTGTGTTATATGTGTAGCCGAGATGGTGGAGCGTCCTGGGAGAGGGCTGATGGCACACGCGTCGAGTTGCCAGCGCGGCCCGAGCAGCTCGATATTCTCGTTCGGACTGAGGAGGATGAGCGCCACGAACCTATGCCCCGTCCCGAGGTTCTCTCAC
>JAGWBW010000312.1:1166-5003 GCA_021295695.1 Candidatus Latescibacterota bacterium | reverse complement strand
AGGACCGCTGTGGCCCGATCAATAGATTCCACGCGGCTCTGAGGTTGAAGCCGCCGGAGGAATAGCCCATGTATATGGCGTGGAGTATTGCAAATGTTGCGCCGGCTACTACGGCGAGGACGATTACGCCGAATAGACGCCCCCGCTCGACGCGCAATGGTGTGGTTAGTTTTAGCATTTGCGCGATTGGAGGTCCCAGAAATCCCCGGGTTTTTCCGAACATGGCCCAGAGATAGCCCTGGCACGTCAATGTGGATGCTGTGACTGTTTGCCCGCCCATGATGTGGAGCGGGGTCCAGGTAATTGAGTGGTAGGCAATATCTCCATAAGGCAGGCCCAGTTCTGCGGCGAATCGGGCCATTCCGATGTAGGCCACTGCGGTGAAGAACAGGTACAGGACGACGACCCGGATTTCCATGCCTGCCACATGCAACCAGGCTACCATGTACAGGAGGGATGCGACGAGGGCGATCATCGCCGCGCGGTAGGACATCACTTCTTGAGAATCATCTACATCGGAAGCCCCTTTGAAGACTTTCCGAAATACAGCTTTTAGATGTCCCCGCGCCATCCACAGTCCGAATATGACATAGGCGCATAGTACCCCGAAATTTTGTGACCGCACGGCTTCGCCACCGCCGTGTCCTGCGGCGATTCCCAGGCGGTCAAAGGTCGCGACTTCAATTTCTGTAAAGAAAAAGAATAGCCAGAAGCTGAACAGGGTTTCGACCCGTGCGAAATAGGCAAAGCCGATTACGTAAATGCTGATTTGTACCCAGAAGGGTTTGGCGCCTTCCAGCCAGAGGAACCACTGGCCTTCGGTGTGCGTGGTTGGCAGCCCCGGTAGCAAGGGATAAAAATACGAGATGATGTTCCAGAATACTGCAAAGATCCCGATCCAGAAACCCACGCGGAAGAGCGGTTGGTTGAGCAAGGAGGGTGTTCCCCCATTGCTCTTATCTACCTGAGCGACCTGCATGCCCACTTCCATGAGCGGGAATTCCAGGCGTTC
The DNA here is from genome assembly GCA_021295695.1 of Candidatus Latescibacterota bacterium. Taxonomy (GTDB): domain Bacteria; phylum Latescibacterota; class UBA2968; order UBA2968; family UBA2968; genus VXRD01. The sequence continues at coordinate 3,991 of JAGWBW010000312.1, read as the reverse complement.
GTTTTCTACCCATTGTTTTCGCAATATTACCATGAGGCAGAGGGCCACGCAGGCGGCTGCAGCCACAAAGGTCATCCACCAGAATACAGGTACTGCCCAGGATCCCCAGGGTATGGGCTGGCCCGGGGGTAGGCCGTCGTAGAAATAGGTCACGGCCTTGTCTTCGTTGTTCATGACCAGCCAGGAGACCATGTTGGGGTGCAGCAGTTCTGCCCAGCCGTTTTCCGGTGTGGCGAAATAATAAGGTGCGGCAATGGTGCCGACTACGTAGGATGCCAGGCCATAGAATGGGAATAGGGATCCGATCAGTCCCATGCCCAGGGCTACGCATAGTTGACCCCGGTTTAGTGCCCACCGCGGTTTTACCCATCTGAGCAGCAGATTGACACCCACGAGCATCACAAATGGGAAAAATAGTCCCATCGGAAATAGCGCTTTGTTGTTTTTCGATGCCCGCAAGATTACGGTGGACCAGTTGATGTAGTAGTCCGCTGCGATAATTAACAGCAGTCCCGCGACCACGACTTTCCACGATATTATCTTTGGTTCAGTTGCTGGATGTATTGCTTCTTGAGCAGAAGAAAGAGCCAATAGAGATCTCCTGATTACCACCGGGATCGCAGTGCCAGGCGGGGTGTGTCGCGCACGTTATTGGTGGCGGCGTGGACGCAGAAGTGGGCGAAGAATAGGATGTCGCCGCATTTTGGTTCCAGTTCTACGGGGTCGCCGATATCGACGGTGGAGAGATCCTGTGATAGCCGCCACATGTATTCGTATTTCTCGGGGTCGGATTCTGCCAGTGTGCGAACGGGTTTGTGAGATCCGGGCCACGCTAATGTTCCGCCGCCGTGTTTTTCAATGTCGTTGAGATATATGATGGAGTTGATGATAAATGGGCCGGGGAGTGTTTTGTGCATTTTGGCTTTTACACCACCGTCAAAATGCGCCCTTTGCCACGCCCATTCTTCATCTGAGGGAAAGATGTTTTGTATGAGCGTGCCGTCTGGTGGATGAAAGAGATCTGCTCTTTCACCGGTCAATTGCGCCATTGCTGCCATCATTTCGGGCGTGTAACAGGCGAGGAGGTCGGGGTGTTGATTGCCGAAGTATTGGAATAATTTTGATCTGGGTTTAAATCCGGCCTGTACTGTGGATGCTTTCGCTTCGTCCGAAAAGTTGTCCCAGGTTTCCGGGTCGTCCGCGTCCATGTCCATGATTTCCCACATTGCGGCTTCGCCCGTGCGTGCAATAGCCTCGGAAATTAATTGACGTTACGCAGAGGCACAATATAATGCGATAATACGCCTGTCATTCTGAGCGAAGTCGAAGAATCTCCTACCAACACAGGTGGAACAGATGCTTCGGCTCCGTTCCACTCCGCTCAGCATGACAAAACGCCTGACATGCGTAACATCAGTTATCAATATAAAAAATGACGAGAGATTGTCCAACTATCCCCTGCACAGAGGTTCAAAGAGGACGGGGTCGCCAATTACGTAATCGACGATCTGTACCCAGGTGTCGGGAGACAGGTTCTGGAGTCTGTTATTGTTCGGGTCGATGGTGATGGTGGTGCGTATTTTTCCGGGGGGCCAGGTGCTCGAGTTGTGGGCGTTGGTAATGACCGCCCAGTCGTCGCCGGTTTGTAGCCGCGTGCCGTGAAGGTTGCCGGATTTTGCCGGGATTTGAAAGCCGAAGTCGATTTTGTTGTCTTCGATGGCGACCACTTTTGCGCGGCCCAGGATGGAGGTGACGTCCAGGGTGAGGCGGTGGATGTGGGTGTTGAGTTGTTCTGCGGCTTCGATGCGATAGCTGTGTGCGCGATCGTCCGGATTGATGGTGATGCGGTCGCCCGGAGTGATGTCTTGCAGGCCCTCGACGTCAATGGTGCAGGTGTCCCGGTTGAGGGCGATGATGCGGCCGGTTTGTTGTGCGCGGGTATTTGTGAGGGTTGTTTCAGCGTTTTGAAAGGCGGTTGCACCCATGGTTGAGATTTGGCCGTCTGCGACGACTGCGAGAGCACCTGTGAGGGCGACGCCGTTTTCGAATTGGGTTTTGTCATCTGGGCTGGCATTCGGTGCCCAGTACAGGGCGATTTGTTTGCCTTTTGCGGTGGTTAAATGGATGCCCGCGGCTGTGGGGTTGTTCGATGGTATGGCTGTGGTGTTGGCGAGGGTGGGATTGTCGAGGTGGGGTTCAAAGACGAGGTCGATGCAGGTGGTGTCGTTCTGGGGCGTGCGTCGCCAGATTACGGGGTGGTAGAGGTAATTGGATTCTTCGGGTGTTCCCATGGCCTGTGCCGCACGGGTGTTGAAGACCTGGGTGTTTGGGGAGGTGTTGAGTTGATGGAGGTCCAGGTGTATGGCTGGTTCGATTTGCGATTGCCAGGTGCCCCGGAAGGCCGGTGGTGCCTGGGCGGTTGTTACGTTGTCCATGTACGCGAGGGCGGTGTGGTCTGGATGGGGCAGGTTATCTGTTTGAGTGCGCTGGATATTCGGACCGGCGACTGTGCCGGGTTGGGGTTTGAGGTCGGCGTTGTCGGTTTGGAATATGCCTTCCAGGCCGCGACAGGTGCGCCAGTGTTCCACGCCGCCCGTGATGCGCGAGAGGTCGAGGAGAGCGATGCCTTCGCCGTCGGTTTCGATCAGGGCGATGAGGCGGCGGTAGGTGATGCCGGGTTTGCGCCATCCGCCCGATGGGTCGAGTGCCCATCGGTGGGCTTCTATGTCCAGGATCTGGATCCCGTCGGTGAAGAGGGCGCGCACGAGGCGACCACGGCCCGCGCTGGTGGGTTCGCCGGGCGGCAGGTCTGCCCAGACGGTGTT
>JAGWBW010000312.1:0-1068 GCA_021295695.1 Candidatus Latescibacterota bacterium | reverse complement strand
TGGTGTCGCCGTACGCTATGCCCACGGCGGCTCGTTCGGGGACTTCGGGTGTGCGCAAGATGGCAATGCCGACGCCGTCAAGAATGGTGGGACCGAGTGCGCGGTGCTGGTTTTTTTGGGATTGGATTTCTGCGAGGTGTGGGTCATTGGTGAAGGCTATGGCGCGTTCCAGTACGCTGGGGTTCATGGGTGCGTGATAGAGGTCGTCTTTTAGGCGGATTGAGCCTTGTTCATGGATGCCGGCAGAACCGGGGGCGGAGCCGTCGCCGAATTGGAAGTAGGATTTCCCGATCATGGTGATTTCGCATAGTGCCCGGGGGACGCGCGCGGCGCGCGGGTCATTGCATAGCGAGGGGTACAGGGATTCCGGGTAGGCGTCGGGCTGCTGGTTGCGGAGGTTGCGGAGGTGGTATTCCAGGTCGAAGAGGCCGTCGCTGTGGATGGCGTTATATCCGCCTGTGGCTTCCAGAGGGGTGCCGTCGGGGAAGAAGTCATTGGTGGAGAAGACGCGCAGGGTGTCGGGACCTTCGTCATAGACCCAGTCCATGGCGTCCCGGGCGTCGGCGCGGTCCAGGCAGCGCAGAAGGATGAGCGCGCCCTGGCTTTCGCGCGGCAGGTTGCTGCTTGCGCCCCGGTCCAGGGTGACCTGCAGGAGGGCGGCGAGCATTTCTTCGATGAATAGACAGGTGTCTTCAGGACCTTGCAGGGATAGGCCGAATGCCCGTGCGCGTTCGACGAGTTCTGTGTCTTCTCTCAGGAGGGGCCAGGCTGTGTCATAAGCCAGGGCGAGGCTTTCGATGAGGTAGGGGGTGTCGATGCTGTAGCGGATGGTGCCTTTTCTTTGCAAGGCGGCAACGGGGTCGGATTCTTCTGCCCAGTCCGGCTGTCCCCAATCCCAGGGTTCTTCTACGCCTTTTGAGGGTCCATAGCGGAACTGGGGGACTGCGGCGAGGTAGAGTTCTTCTGTGGCGTAGCGCAGGAGCATGAGGCCGAGTTTGCGCGTGCGTTCTTCGTCGAGGTAGGTAGCGCGGAGGCTGTCTGTTAGTGCGTTGATGCCGGCGTGATAGG
>JAGWBW010000311.1 GCA_021295695.1 Candidatus Latescibacterota bacterium | reverse complement strand
ATCAATGCCGACATCGCCTTTCGGGACATTGACCCCTCCGAATACGTCGGCATCTTCTTCTCTGGCGGACGCGCCCCCGAATACATCCGCGACGACCCCGACCTCATTCGCATCACGCGCTATTTCTTTGAACACAACAAACCCGTTGCCAGCGTCTGCCACGGCGTTGAAATCCCGTGTCGCGCAGGCGTAGTCAAAGGACGTCGCATGGCCTGCGTTTGGAAATGCCAATTTGACCTCGAAGTCTGTGGCGGCATCTTCGTCGATGAACCGTGCGTCATCGACGGCAATTTGGTCAGCGGTCGCGTGTGGAACGACCACGGGCAGTACATGAAACACTGGATGAACCTGCTCATTGAAGAACGCGAAAAAATGAAACCCCGCGAAACAGTCGCTGCTGATTAAAGGACCCCGACATGATCATCTCAGACCTGCGGGAAATTGAAGGCCGACAATTTCCCGCACGCAGAAGAACACAGCCTGTTGCAGGTGCTGGCACCCCCATCCCCACAGAGGAATTCTCCGTTGGATTCGTCACCTTTGAACCCAACGGAGGACAGGTACCCTGGCACAATCAGGCACAGGAAGAAATCTACTTCGTCATCGAAGGCGAAGGCGAAATGTGCCTCGGCACCGAAAGACAAACCCTGAAAGCCGGTCAGGCCGTGTACATCCCCCCGGGAGAATATCATCAACTCACCAACACGGGAGACGTACCCCTGAAAATGATCTACTGCTGTGCCGCTGGCTTTGTTGCACACCCGCAGCAGGAAATGACCGGCACCCTGCCAAAAGCCGGCATCCACGTTCCCCCCCTGCCCGAAGGCGCACAACCGCAACACACAGCATAAACGCAAACAAGGACGGACCAGATGCCAACTCCACAAACCTCATCCCCACACCTGGGCCGCTTGCAACCCCGTGGCACGCGCCGTCTCATCTACGTCAGCGACCCATCAAACACCACCAGCCACCTCAGCGTCCCGGCGGCCAAACCCGAAGAACTGCGTCAGATCGTTCGCAATTACGCCTCTGCGGGAAGTATCGACACCCTCGTACAGGAAATCTTCGCCGAAGCAATGACCATGTTCTGGCGAACCGACAAATGTCCCTACGACATCCGGCACCAGCACCAGCGCCTGGTACCCATCATGGACACGGGCACCATGCCCGTCGAAGTCTATATCGACGAATGCCATAAGCAGGGCATGGAATTTATCGCTGGCTTTCGAATGAACGACCGCCACGGTCACCACACGGAATTCTTCAAAAAACTCTGCGACGAAAAACCCGAATGGGTACTCCGAGAATACAAACCCTCCACAAGACGCGCGTCACCCGAAAGCCGCAAATACGGATGCTCCTTAAACTACGCCATACCAGAAGTGCGCGCCTTTCTGCTCGCCATCATGGAAGAAGTCGCCAATCGCTTCGACATCGACGGCATGGAATTTAACTTCACCCGTCTGGCAGAATGTTTTCCCAGAGCTGAACTATCACACAGCCACAGCACCATGACCGGCTTTATTCGACAAGTCCGCAATATGCTGGACAACGCCCGTTCCCCAACAGGCAGAGAGCGGAACCTCATCCTCGGCGTTCGCGTACCCCAGCAAATGGCGGGCTGCAAAAATCTGAGCTTAGACGTCCCCACCTGGATCAAAGAGAGCCTGATCGACTATGTCGCCCCTGGAGATTTTGGATTCACCGACTTCAACGAAAAATACGAAGACTTTGTATCAATAGCCCGGCAACACAACTGTTATGTCTATCCCCAGGTACAACCCAGGCTCAGTATCGATACAGAATTCCTCATGGACATGCCCCAATACCGCGCAGCATTGCAAAACTTCTACGCCGCAGGTGCCGACGGATTCTCGACCCAAAATTACTTCTTTCATTGGGGACCTCAGTTTGAACCCCCGGGAAATAGTGGCGCACAAAACCCCGCAATGTATCCAGCGGCGATGAACGACCTCAAAGAATTAAAAGACCCTCAAAGCATCGGCCCAGACCGACACTACACATTCCGTTCACTCTGGGCAAATAGCAAAAGTTTGGGCGAGGTCTATGAAAAAGAAGAACTCGTCCTCTCCCGCCAAAAAACGGGACAACGAGACACCTTCAGATTTCGCCTGTGTGAACATCTCCCCTCAGAATCCACTCCCTCAGAAAACACCCTCACTTTCTTTGCACAGGGCTTGTCAAAAGACGACGCACTCACAATCGACATCAACGGCACAAAAATCCCATCTCAAAATCTGAAATGGACCTGGCCCAATGACGACCAACCCCCATCGTGTACAATCGCGCCATCAAACCCACCATTTATTTATGGCGACAACCACCTGGGCCTGACCATCGACTCCGCAAAAAATATTGACGAAGATATCGTCGTTGATCACATAGAATGCCTGGTCCAATCCCAAACTGACGACCAATAGCCAGCGATCAAATACAAAACGCCC
>JAGWBW010000310.1 GCA_021295695.1 Candidatus Latescibacterota bacterium | reverse complement strand
GTGGCATAGACCATTGTCATGACGATGAGGCCAAAGGACGTTGCAATGCCCACATGGGTGATGGCGCCTTCGGATAGCTGGTTGATGGCGACGGCTCCACATCCGCCGAAGACGATGGCAAATGCGCCGATAAATTCAGCACCACATTTTTTGAGGAGGTTCATGGCGTCCATTCCTGGATGTCGGCGAGGATTTTTTCAGCATTCGGGTGATCGGGTTGCAGGCGCAGCGCGGTTTGCAATTGCTGGATGGCGAGGTCAAAGCGCTGTTGTTCGGCAAGGAGATAGCCCAGGCGGAGGTGTGAAGGTACGTGAACAGGGCTGATGGCGATTGCGCGCATATACCCGTTGTGTGCGCGTTCATTTTCTCCTTTTTGGCGAGCGATCTCGGCCATTTGGAAATGCGGTCGGTGGTCGTCTGAGGTGAGTTCGGCGTATTTCTGAAAAGCTTCATAAGCACTGTCTATCTGCGCGGTTGCGAGATAGCTCAGGCCGAGGTGATAGCGCGGGATGACGTAATTGGGTTCGACTTCGATGGCTTTTGAAAAGGCTTTGATCGCCGCGTCATAGCGCTCGATAAGGTGGAGAATGGTGCCGAGGCGAAAATGGACACGGGTGAATTGGGTGTTGTGCGCTGCGGCTTTTTGAAGGTGGTCAACGGCTTTTTCGTGTTCCCCTTTGCGGTGTGCAATCAGGCCCAGTTTGAAGTGTGCATCGGCGAGTGTGGAATCGCGTTGTAGGGCTTGAAGGTAGTATTTTGTGGCTTCGTCGATGCGGTCGAGTTCGTTATAAGCATTGGCCAATTCATAACAGGCAATGGGATCATCCGGGTTGGCCTGGATGGCCTGTCGAAGTTGGGCAGTGATTGTTTCAAAGGTTTGGGCATATTGATTGAAAAACATGCCGGATAGGGCTGCCTGAATATCGGGGTTTATGGGCGACTGCTGGATGGCCTGTTCGAGTTCGCTCATGGCTTCGTCTATTCGTCCGTGCTTTTTGAGAAGAAGGGCCAGGCGATAGCGCGCGGCAACGTGTTCAAAGTCGATTTTGAGGGCGTTGCGATAGGCATTTTCCGCTTCTGGTATTTTGTTGCGCGTTTCGTGTATGCGCCCCAGATAGTAGTGGGGCATCGCGCTTTTGGCATCGCGTTGGACGGCGCGTTTTAGGCTGCCTTCGGCCTGTGTAAGCAGAGCGTCGTCAATGGGAGATTGTCGCAGTGCCCGATGCAGTGCTATCAGGCTCTCGGTTGCGATGTGAAGGGCCTGTGGATCGTGAAACATGGGCATTTGCAAACGGGTTTTTTCATGGGGTGTCAGGGTCACATTTAACTGATCTGGAATGGCGTAGAGCACGGGCAAGATGGCGTCGAGCGGTGCAGAGGTGGATGCCTGACCTGTAAAGGTTTCGATGACTTCGCCCGTGGTTGTATGAAGCATGTCGGTTTCGATCTGGATGCGCGATCCCACAATGTGATAGCGCCCACTTAAAATCAGGTGGATGTCCAATTTTTTTGCGAGATCAGAGGAGCTTACCGGCGTGTCTCCGAGTTTGTGGCGCAGATATTCTTCGTCAATGGCATGTATTTTGGGTACGCGGTAATAGGCGTTGATATATCCTTCGACAATGGCTGCGGAGAGCCAATTCCACTGCGGGTCGCCCAGTGTGTTTTCATGTGGCAATACGGCGATGTGCCATTGGGCGTAGATGGGCGCGTGGATCAGGGTGATGAGGATGCTGAGTTTGAGGAGTTTTTTCATGGTTTTCGATCCGCAGATGTGCGCAGATGTGCGCAGATGTGTAGGGGCGAGGCATGCCTCGCCCGTCATTGCCGTGAAGGGTGAAGAAGTGTCTACCCCTTCATTTCTCACTTCTTTTTAAATTTTCATCGTCGTGCGTGACATAGAGAAATGCGGTACACATTTCGTCGGTTGATTTTTCGCCCCATCGCACCAGTCTGGGGGGATTGTTGGGGTTTCGGGGGTTGTCGGCAGAGTTGTCGTAAAAGGCTTCGAGCGCAATGCGGGTGCCGCGCGGGAGTGCGATGGGTGTTTTGTACACATAGGTTTCTTGCCAGTTGAAGTCCCAGGGTTTGACCCATATCAGGGGTTTTTGAGTGCCGTCGGGATAGGTTGCGGTTATTTTCATTTCTGTGCCGAGCAGGTGCATGTGGGGCAAGATACCGAGCAGATGCTGGTCGCGGGTGATGGTGAGTGCTCCGGTTACTCTGTGTTGTTTGATGTTGGGTGGAATGAAGAGCAAGCGGCTGTTGATGACTTCTTCTCTGAGTTGTTTTTCTACGGGTTTTTTGGCAAAGTAGATTCCCAGCCGAGAATGATCTTTTACGGCGCGACCAATTTTGTGATAGTGGATCTGAAGTATGATGTCGCTGTTGGGCGGTAAATCGCGGCCTGTGCCATCTGGAAGGACAAAGGGGGTGTTGCCGGGTGCCCAACCGCCCAGAGACTCGTAGATGGGTAC
>JAGWBW010000309.1 GCA_021295695.1 Candidatus Latescibacterota bacterium | reverse complement strand
CCAAAGGCTTTGATTGCATCGACGATTGCAGCCCGAGATTGGTCTGGGTGTGAAGATATTTTAGAAACCTTAGAAATTCCTTGCCTGATCTATGTTGGGGAGACCGATTCATTTATGTTCGCCGCCGTGAAACGCGGTGCGCGTCAAATTTCCAAAGCATAATTGATCATTATTCCAGGTCTTGATCACGGACAAGCATACGCTGATAGTCGCATGATTTCACCTCATGTGAGGGGCTTTTTGCACAACAGGATGAAAAAATAAAACTCTGAAGAACAATCCTGAATACATCCTATAGAGGCACCAATGTTCAAGAATTGTGTCCTGGTAATGATCAGAAATCTGATCTATGCCACAATTAACATCCTGGGGCTTGCCATAGGTCTGGCCTGTTGTATTGACATTGGTTTCTTTATTCACCGCGAAATGCGTTTTGATTTTATGCACACAGAGTTGGATAAGATTTACCGCGTTTTGAGAGAAACGGGCGACACGGACAACCGCCGTTTCACGGCATCTTGTCCTCCTCCACTGGGTCCAGCTATCCAGGAAACCCTCCCGGGGATTTCAAAGGTTGTACGCCTCATGAATCCGGACAATCCCTCTCCTGTTATATCTTATGCCGATAAGAAATTCTACGAAAAAAATTTCTACTTTGCCGATACAAACTTTTTGAATGTATTCAGCTTTCAACTGCTTGCAGGTGACAGGGAAACCGTCTTGAGCGAACCATTTTCCGTAGTTATTACAGAATCTATTTCAAAGAAATATTTCGGTAATCATAACTCCATAGGAAAAATTCTAAAATTTAAAAACCATCTGGATCTAAAAATCACGGGTACCATACAAGACATGCCTGCAACATCCAGCCTCCAATGTGAATTCATAGCGTCATTTTCAACGATTCAACGTTGGCTTGGAAAGGCGCATTTGGATAATTGGGACATATCGATGTACTCAACGTACGTTCTCCTTGAAGAGGGTGCTGCGATTCAACCTGTTTATGAAGGAAAATTTTTGGGCATACCTGCAAAGCAAGGGGAACGGATACATTTTCAGCCAATGCCAAGAATTCACCTCTATTCTCAGAAAGACTATAGAATAGGAAGCACTGGCAACATTAATGAAGTGTACAGCTATTCACTGATCGCAATTCTGGTATTATTTGTCGCCTGTATAAACTTTACCAATCTGGCGACAGCGCAATCACTCCAGAGAGCCAAAGAGGTTGGCCTGCGTAAAGTTGTAGGAGCACAAAAGTGGCAGTTAATCACACAACATCTGGGCGAGGCTGTTTTTTTAGCATTTCTCGCACTTGTATTCGCAATAAGTCTATTGGAAAATTTTTCTCTGACACAAAATATTTTCGCGATAGATGCAATATTGAATCTGAGAAATTGGAAAGTCATATCCCTGCTGTGCATATTGGGATTGCTGATCGGCATAATGGCGGGTTTATATCCCGCTTTCGTCATTTCGTCATATACACCCGATCAAATTTTAAAGGGCAAATTCTCGGGGAAGTCAAAATCCAATTTTAGAAATTTTCTCGTTATTACACAGTTCACAGTATCGGCTACCTTACTCGTAGGCACTTTTGTTACAAGCGATCAAATCTCCTTTTTGAGAAACCAAAATCCCGGTTATGATGCCGAACAAATAATAGTTGTTCCCCTTCGCTCCGATGCCGTGAGAAAAAACCCAGAACCAGTGAAAAGTATATTACAAAAACATCCCAACATCATTCAAGCCAGTGCGGTGGGTTTGTTGCCTGCTGGTCCTATGGGATCAAGTATGTTTCGTGTGAATCAGAGTGCAGAACTCCAAATGGATATATTATGGATAGATTATGACTTCATTAAAACTCTTGGCGTAAATTTGGTCGCAGGACGTGATTTTTCACGAGCATTTACTGGTGACCAAAATGAATCTTTTATTCTAAACGAAACAGCGATCCGTCATGCTGGATATAAAGACGCTCAAACAGCAATCGGTCAGCCATTTCAGAAGGTATCAGATGGCAAGACTATAGACCGTGGATCAATAATTGGTGTTGTTGAAGATTTCAACTTCAAATCCTTTAAGCAACATATCTCTCCACTTGTCATTCGGATCAAATCCTGGCCAACATATTTGCTGATAAGATGTGCTCCCAGTGAACTATCACATACCGTTGAATCAGTTAAAGCCATTATCCAGAGTTTTGATATGGAGAATCCTTTTGAATACAGTTTCTTAGATCAAAAATTCGATGCATTTTATCACCGTGAAGAAAAGCGCAAGCGATTATTCAGTTCATTTTCTATACTGGCGATATTTGTTAGTGCCATCGGTATGTTCGGCCTCTCATTTTACACCGCCAATATCCGAAAACGAGAAATCGGGATCCGAAAGGTTCTGGGTGCATCTGAAATGAATCTTCTAATGATGGTCAGTAAAGAGACCCTCAGCCTCATTCTCATTGCGAACATCATAGCCTGGCCAATCGCGTACTTTGTTATGCAATCCTGGCTTCAAAATTTCGCCTATCGTATAGACCTTGGTTTCAGTCCTTTTATCCTGACAATTTGCACAACTATCGCTTTGGGTATAATGGCTATAAGCTACTATGCTTTAAAGCTAATTCGCGAAAATCCAGTTGTCATCTTGCGCGATAAATAACGGAGATATTATCAAATATGAAACACACGTCAATACACCAGACCATTCTAAGAGGCGATGAGACGTATGGACCTGGCGAAACCAGCAAACAGCCTTTACTCGGTCTGAAGCGTGGAGAGTTGCGTGTTTCCCCTTATCGGGAAGAATGGAAAAACTTATTCGA
>JAGWBW010000308.1:1847-4329 GCA_021295695.1 Candidatus Latescibacterota bacterium | reverse complement strand
GGACGAGACGCTGATTGCGAACATCATCGCCCAACTGCCCGCGACGCAATGCGAGAGTTCTGAAACAGAGAAATTGCAGACGGTTAAGACATAAAGCAGGAGGGCAAAATCAAAAGGTATCCGCAGATGGACGCAGATAGACGCAGATGAAAAGACGGAGACATGAGCAAGAGACCTTCAGAAAATCCTACTGAGATTGTCAGCGAGACCGAGAAATTGCAGGCAGTCGAGACCTGAAATTGCACCATGAGTCAGGCAAAGGGCAGATAGAGAATGCTTGCTACGCAACCGAGAAAACTGCAAATTTACCAGCATTCAAATGGGCGAGTGCCTTTCACCGAATGGTTTGAGTCACGCGATCAAAAAACGCAGGACCGGATTCAAGCACGCCTTGGTCGTCTTGCGGGCGGCAATTTTGGCGACTGGAAATCTGTCGGCGAAGGTATTTTTGAAAGCCGTTTCCATTTTGGAGCAGGCTATCGCATCTATTTTGGTATAGTCGGCAACACCATCGTCCTGTTGCTCTGCGGCGGAGATAAGTCTTCCCAAACGCGAGACATTGAACGCGCAAAAACCTATTGGCAAAATTACAAGGAGACCCAACGATGAGACAGATGATAGATTTCCGCGACTACTTAATCGAAAAGTTTTCGGATATCGATAAAGCTCTCTCCTTCCTTGAAGTCTTATTGGAAGAGCACGAAAAAGATCCGGATGGTGCCGCGCTTTATTACGGATTCAGTGCAGCTGTTGAAGCACAAGGCGGTGTTCAAAAATTTGCACTGAAAACCCACAGCACCCCACAAGCTATATCGGATGCCTTGTTGAGCAAGGATGAAATACAGATTGCCGAATTACTTAAAAAGCAGGTATTGACCAGAAGAGGAAAGGACAAAGATATAGCACAAAATAGACCGTTGCCGAAAGGATGGCGGGAAGTGAAGATTATAGATTTTTCTCCTCTCCAGAGAGGTTTTGACTTGCCTGCCGCTCAGATTAAAGAGGGAACTTACCCTGTTGTCTATTCCAATGGCATAAAGAACCACCATTCAGAATACAAGGCCAAAGCACCTGGTGTAGTGACAGGAAGGTCCGGCACAATCGGAGAAGTCACTTATGTAACCCAAGACTATTGGCCGCACAACACATCGTTATGGGTTACTGATTTCAAAGGAAATCACCCCAAGTTCGTGTTCTATTTTTTGCAAAATTTGAGATTGGATAGATTTTATGCAGGCAGTGGTGTGCCGACGCTTAATCGCAATGATGTCCACAAAAAATCTATTCTTATCCCCACATTACCCGAACAAAAAGCCATTGCTTCTTTGCTGGAAAAATGGGACAAGGACATAGAGAAAACCGAAGCACTGATAGAGGCGAAGGAGAAGCGGTTTAAGTGGTTAATGACCAGATTGATAGCACAAAGTTGCAAACACTGGAATCATTATAAAGCCAGCGAACTTTTTAAAAACATATCTTGTAAAGGATACCCGAAAGAAGAACTACTATCCGTCACACAAGATAGAGGAGTTATTCCACGCTACATGCTTGAAGGTAGAGTGATGTCCCCTACAAATGGAACGGATAGTTACAAATTGGTAGAACCAGGTAACTTTGTTATCAGCCTGCGCTCTTTTCAGGGCGGCTTAGAGTATTCAAAATATCGGGGAATCATCAGCCCAGCATACACGGTTCTGTTGCCTGAAAAAAAAATTAATGATGACTTTTACAGACATTTCTTTAAGACCTATATCTTCGTAGAAAAGTATTTGGCACTCGCAGTTATCGGTATTCGCGACGGTAAGCAGATTAATCTTGAAGCTTTTAAGTCTATCAAACTGCCGCTTCCCTCATTGCCAGAACAACAACGCATTGCCCAAACCCTCAATACTGCACAGCAGGAAATATACTTATTAAAACAACTCGCTGAACAATACCGAACACAAAAACGTGGATTGATGCAGAAGTTGTTGACAGGGAAGTGGCGGGTAAAACCAAATATAAAGGCGAGGATATGAGGCTGATTTATTTTGACGAAACCAAATTTAGTAAAGATAATCCATTTTTCTTATATGATGCGAAGGTGGCCCTGATGTGAGTTGTTATAAAATAAGGAGCGACCAGCCTCAAATGAGGAGAATTACTGAAAAGGAGCAATCCTTACTGGTCACTAACATATTCATGTGCCATTATGCTGCATTTGTCAACCCAGTAAATGCTTAAAACGAAATAAAAATTAACTCAAAAACGCGGATTGATGCAGAAGTTGCTTACTGGAGAATGGAGAATGAGCAATCAATAAAAGGTACATTGTATGAAAAAAATTCCAAAAATTGTTCGTAATATTGATTTATAGGGGATACCAAATGAACTGGAAAGATTACGAAAAAGAAGTGTATCAACATTTAGCACAGATGTACCCTGAAGCTGAAATTACTTACGATGCGAAAATTACAGGTCTCTATTCAAAAAAAGAACGCCA
>JAGWBW010000308.1:0-1773 GCA_021295695.1 Candidatus Latescibacterota bacterium | reverse complement strand
ATATAGGTGCAAATCAGGGGCTATTAATAACTCAAAAAGGATATTCGGACGCAGCAATCAAGCGCGCCCATTATGGACCTGATAAGATCGAGCTCGATGTGTTAAACTTCGAAGATTTACAAAATCATCAAGGCTTGGGAGCTATCCCTTATTCAGGCGAGAATGCCATATTATTATCTGCCCCCTTTGGTTGGGTAATCGATAACAAAAGACGACCAGGACTCCTCGCTTGTCTTTATCAACGGGGCTTGGATCTTAAAAAAGCGCGAAAAAATTTAGAATGGATGTATCTAAACTTTTGGCATAAAGACGAAAAAGCTTCATCTATTGTCGAACTTGTTGAAATGCAAAATAAAGACATGGAAGCCCACTATACAAATTTATTTATAAATGAACAGCGTTCACCTAAAAGAACCGATAATAGAAATACATATATTAGAGTAGTGACTTCGGATCAGCGACCTTGTCAAGAAATCACGGGATATATCGACTGTGACGAATTTATAGTATTTTTTGTACTGTTTACAAAAAAAGAGTTGGAAAGCAGAAATTTGCGAAAACTCGCATACATTCTTAAATATGCAACCCCAACAAAAATTGCTTTCAGCAATTAGAAGGCAATAGGCCAGCGACCGATAACGATTGAGAAGTCGTGTAAGAAAACGGAGATGCAGCCAAAGCGAGATGAATCAGAGACCAGAGTCATAAGCTCGTAATCTTCCAGCTTCACAAGGATTTTATCTGCCTCTATCTGCGAATATCTGCGAATATCTGCGTTCATCTGCGGATAACCCCTCACCACCCAACTTTACATTTTACTCAATACAATAAACAAAGAAACATTACAATGAACAAAGAAACATTCACCAGACCCCAAGCATCCGAGCTATCTCGACGCCTAAAAGAACCCCGGCGATTCATTCAGGTCGTATCGGGGGCGAGGCAGGTCGGCAAAACAACCCTTGCATTGCAAGTAGCCGACCAGAGCAAACTGCCATATCACTTTGCCAGCGCAGATGAACCGACACTTCGCGGCAACGAGTGGATTGAATCCCAATGGGAAGAAGCGCGATTGCTCGCCGATAGTTCATGAAGTGCAGAAAGTTCCGCATTGGGCTGAAATGGTCAAGTACCTTTGGGATGAGGACACCCGCAAAAAAACATTGGTGAAAACAGTACTGCTCGGCTCTGCCCCTCTTTTAATCGGGCATGGACTGACAGAAAGCCTTGCGGGGCGTTTTGAAATCCTGCACATGCCGCATTTGAGCTTTTCTGAAATGCGGGAGGCCTTTGGATGGGATCTAAACCAATACCTCTTTTACGGTGCCTATCCAGGTGCCGCGCCATTGATCAAACAACCGCTCCGCTGGTCGCGCTACATCATAGACTCTCTCATTGAAACAACTGTCGCACGCGATGTGCTTTTGCTTACCCGCGTTGACAAACCCGCATTGCTTCGACGGCTGTTTGAACTGGGCTGTGCCTATTCGGGCCAAATTCTTTCCTACACAAAAATGATAGGCCAACTTCAGGATGCGGGGAATACAACCACACTTGCCCACTACCTCGACCTGCTTGCCGGTGCTGGCGTGCTCACAGGATTGCATAAATACGCAGGCGACACAGCGCGACGCCGGGGATCAAGCCCCAAGTTTCAAGTCTTCAACACCGCGCTTATAACCGCACTCTTTGACCTGACACAGCCAGAAGCCTTTGCAGACCGCGAATTTTGGGGGCGCTTAACAGAGTCCGCAGTAGGCGCACATCTGATTA
>JAGWBW010000307.1 GCA_021295695.1 Candidatus Latescibacterota bacterium | reverse complement strand
AGCAGGGAATAGAAGGTGTGTCGGCGCAGATTTCTGAATCCAACGGTGAGGTAATTCCAGAGCATATCGGACCTCCGTCCCGAATCGTTGGTTATTTAATGTTTTAATGCCTCCACTGGATTAATATGAGCCGCTTTCAATACCTGGGGTATCACAGAAAATATAGATATCGTAAACGCACATATTCCGCCTACTAAAAAAGGAAATATTGTCATGTCAATGCGATATGCGAATCCCTGTAGCCAACTCATGATAGCCATATAAGAGATGGGTCCTGCCAACAGGTAGGCAATTAGAAAAAGCTTAAAAGACTCTGTAAGCATTAACACGATGATATTGGTTTCTGACGCACCCAGTACCTTCCGAATCCCTACTTCCTTTCTCCTCTGTTCGGTCAAAAATGAGACAAGACCCAAAAGCCCCAGGCAAGCTATAAAGATGGACAGCATGGAGAATACACCAATAGCTTTGCTCAATTGACGTTCATTTTCATATTGCTGCATTAAATCGTCATCCAGGAAAGTATAGCTGAAGGGACGCGAAGGTAGAAATTGTTCCCAGGTCTGCTTCATAAATGCTACTGTTTCGTCGAAGTATTCAGGTGAGACTCTGAGGTAGAGTATTTTAGGAACATAATCACTGGGACATAATACCATAGGTTCAATGGATTCATACAAAGATTGCGTGTGATAGTTTTTTACGACACCTACAACGACGCCTGATTTTTGTCCTTTAAATCCGAATCTTTTGCCTATCGGCTCTGTCCATCCCAGTGCTTTAACAGCAGCCTCATTCAGGATATATTCCTGTTCCCCCGTAAAAAAGTTACTTACAGCATTTTTTGAAAAATTTCGGCCATCAATCAGTTCGATGTCAAAAAACGGAATAAAGTCTTCATCAACCTCGTTAATTTGCATCCACCGCTCGTTTTGTTCCCCTTGATAAGCACTGAAGGAATTAAGGGGCGCATCTATGCCGTGCTTAAAACGCGATATGGTGGCTCTGATAATGTTCGGATGTTGTAAAAACGCTTGTTTTACAACATTATACCTTTTATTTAGGGAATCGCTCATCCCATCTGGTGATTTGCGATGTTCCCAGAAGATCGGCATTGCGATTACCTGATCTTTGACGAAACCAAGGTTCTTATTTTGAATATAGTGTACCTGTCCGAGCACAATAAATGTCACAACAATCAAGACGATTGAGATCCCAAATTGAAATATGATGAGGCCTTGCCGCAGCACCTTACCTCGGGATCCTGTATTAAGCCTTCCCCTCAATGTTTCTATAGGTCGAAAGTGTGATAAATAAAACGCTGGATAGGAGCCTCCTATCAGGCTTACCAATAGAGCCAACCCCAGAAACTCCAGTATTAAACCACTGTTGAAACCCAGGGAGAGATTGATTCCCGCATAGGTATTAAATATTGGAAGTGCGAGTTCTACGATGCTAATGCCAATAACTAAACTGATAACTGCCAATAAGGATGATTCTCCTATAAACTGACATATCAAATTTTTTCGACTGGCACCAACGACTTTCCGAAGGCCAACTTCCCTGGCTCTGTTTGCAGATCGTGCAGTTGCCAAATTTGTGAAGTTGATACAAGCAATAAGCAAAATAAAAATTGCTGCAAAAAATACCGTGTTCACTTGTGTGATGTTACCCTGAGGTATTTTACCCTCTGATGCAAAGGTATGCCTGAGATCGTAATTCCGTTGGGAATAAAGATAAACTTCCTCTAAAGGTTGTAAAAAATACGCCATGTTTACGGCAATTTCCCGTCCCATATGACGTTCAATAAATGCGGGAAATTTAGATTCGATAGAAGCCGGAGAAATGTCCTTTTTCAATAGCACATGAATGGAAAATGCACGCCATCTGGCTCTGGGCCGCCATTCGTACCAGGTGGTAAATTCTGGGTGAACTGAGTAGGAAAGAAAATCAAATTGCAATGTGCTATGCGTTAAGACATCGCGCATGATACCTGCAATCGTATAATCCCCCTCGACGTAACCTTCCCCTACATTGATTACTTTTCCGATTGGGTCTTTTTCGCCAAAAAACTTTTTTGCGGCTGATTCGGTTATCAAAACCGAGTTGGGTTGTAATAACGCTGTTTTATCTCCGCGAATAAGAGGAAACGTGAAAATATCCAGAAAATTGGGATCGGCGAGACAAAAGGCCTGATTAAAAATCTTATCCTCGTGTTGAATCCATTCACGACGTATCATAGTGCGAACGGCTGCTTCAACTTCGGGAAGATCTTGAATTAGTGCAGGGCCTGCCGCACCGGACAATCTCCAATCATATACTTTTTCCCCATTTTCAGACTTAAATGCTCGAATCACACGATAAATTCGATCTTGAGAATAAATAGCATGATCAAGATTACAGAGGCGATACCTATTCCGAGTCCAATGATGTTTATAGCGGAATAAAATTTATACTTGAGCAAGTTTCGAACTGCTGTGAGGATATAATTGCGAAACATCGTAATATCTCCTTTGGCGGACTCAGTCTGAATTCGTACCCGAAGCCACGAATATACCGATACTGGCAAACTCGCTGCCACAACTCGACTGCGCTTCGCAACACGTACCGATGCTGTTAATACGTATTTCTGTCAGTCCCGCTCCCTGAAACCATTTCTCGATATCTGCTCTTTTGAAACCCATCCAGCGATCGTGGTGTTCTTCTCGCAAGAAGTCAAATTCGTGTTCGTCCAGGTCCGTAATTACCAGTTTGCCTCCGGGCTTCAGGATTCTGACCATTTCTTTTATGATACATGTTGGCAAAAGCATAGTCAACTGTTCCATTGGGAATGGGCAAGTTTTGGGCTTGTCCAACGCGATAGTCAATCGTCTCAATGTCCGCGAATTTTCTCTTCATTTCTTTCAGGATTGCTTCAGACTGATCGACTGCAATGACCTGAAGTCCCGCCTGTATCAGACCTTCAGAGATAAAGCCTGTGCCCGCGCCAATGTCCGCGGCGATTTTGCCTTTTCGGACAGCAGCGGTAGAAAGTGCCTCCTTCCTGACTTCATCGGAGAAGAAATTTTCGCGCATTTCGTCCCAGTCCCGGGCAACGCGATCAAAATAGTTCTTACTGCTCATTGGTGTTCGTTCCTTTCTGCATTTGGATTCCTGAGTCTTCTATTCATCTCGCAGTGCGTCAATCGGATTGGCGATGGCCGCACGCCAGGCTTGTCCGCCTACAGTGACGAGTACTATCCCCAGCGTCAATAGTCCTGTCGCAATGAACATGAGTGGCTCCAGGTTGATGCGGTAGGCGAAATCATTGAGCCAGGAGGACATGAGATAGTACGCCACTGGCCATCCGATCACATTGGCGATGATAGTGAGCCATAGAAAATTGCGGGTCAATAATAGAACGATTTTACCCTCCGAAGCACCAAACACCTTGCGAATGCCGATTTCTTTGGTGCGTTGTTGTGTGGCAAATGCGATCAATCCGAGCATCCCCAAACAACTGACA
>JAGWBW010000306.1 GCA_021295695.1 Candidatus Latescibacterota bacterium | reverse complement strand
CCGTGCAACCGAGACCAAATTTAAATTTATAGCGCTCCTGACCAAAAGGAATCCAGGCCTGTTCGGGTGTAGCACCTGCTGCAAGGCTAATGACATAATCAAAATCTGTGAGAGATCTGATGTTTTTAGTTACTGGCAATTCTGTTGTGTTGTATCCCTGGGTATCTTGAGGAAATGTGCCGTGAAAATCTTGTCCCATACCAAGCACCAATGTACCGAAGCCTGTTTTATAACCCAGGAATGTATAATCTATACCACTCTGGGCATTAAATTCAAGGGCAGTTTCGGCGAGTGCTTTTTCGGCCAGTCCAACGGCGTCGGGCCAGTGACACATGGCAACGACCTTTACATCTTTGCTGAAGCATTGCCGTAAAATTGCCAGAGCCATAGGTTGGATTTCAGCGTCGGACCCCGGACCGTAATCAAATGAAATGAGAATGGTTCCTTTCTTTTCAGCTACGTCTTCGATCGTATCGTAAACGGCACGCACATGATTTGTTGGTTTAATGGGCAATTGAAATGCAGTTAGAGATGGGATAATAACCCCCAATGCAACAAAAATAAAAATAATGCGACGGTCGATGTTGAGGAGCAGTTCTTTCATTATTCACCTCCGCCGAGATAAGAGCGTTCGATACCAAAAATGATACGCAGTGATGTGGCGACCATGCCGAGACTGACGCCGAGCAAGATGCCGCGTTTTGCGGCGAGATTGGGCACATCCATTAGCCAACCAGCCAATAAGGGGAAAACATCTGATATGGCGGCACCAATAGGCACACGACCGAGCATGACAATAATGGCCGAGACAAGTAAGATAGCGGCTTCAGGGGTACGTGCCCGGAAAGTGCGGTAGGCAGCCGAGGCGATGAAAAATGCGAGGATGGAAAACATTGTCGCATCGGCTGGAACCTGTACATATTGAAACATCCAGTTGAATGGGTCGTCGGGAGAATTTGATCTCGGTACGAGGGGGCCATTGCCACTGTTATAAGCGGAAAAAATGAACATCAAGCCAAAACCAAAAAAAACCAAGAAGCTGTATCCCCAACCCGCTTGTTGTCGGCGAATGCGACTCCAGTGTAATCGCATCAAGCTGTAAATACCCAGTAGCATGGCGAATGCCCAGATGATGCGATACCAGCGTCCTAATTCTGTTTCAAGCATCTGAGAATAACTGTGTGGTACATAAAAAACAACAATGCCTATGATTCCCACGATAAAGGCCAGAAGCAAAGGCAATGTGCGTCTCAAAAAAAGCATAAGCAGTTTCCTTAGAAATTAGAAATAGAACCTGATTGGTTTTAATACGCTGAAAAAAGATGGGTTAATGTTGGAAAGCCAAATGTAGCCAGCAAAGTACCCAAAATCATGACGAGTAAGAGCACTGCTTTACCGATGTCCTGCCCTTTGAGGCTGCCCAGCAATTTGGGTTCTCGGGAGAGATACGCGCTTGCCGCATAGAGTTCTTCGCCCATGAGTGTATAGTCACAGGTAGTGATGAAAAAGGGCAATTGGGTGTAAGAGTCAGTCCCTGCAATTTGGATTGCACCTGTGGATGCGCCGGTTTCTGCCAGCAAGAGCGATTCGGCGTAGAAGTAGCCCATCATAATATTGGCTGCGGGTCTTTCCCGAACCATCATGCCGTCAAGGGCTGCGGCATAGCTAAATTGTTCTGTCGCCGCCAGAAAGACCATGTCGTCGGAATATGCGTCGGGACGGCCTGCGTTGAGATAGGATTCTTTAACGACCTCCTGACTCACAGCCATGACAACTGGATCGCGATTGGCCACGCGAAGTTGAGTGTTAAATTCGGCTGTGCGACCTGCGATGCGAGAAAGAATATTGACGGCGGCAATTGTTGAAACACTACTCATATCGGTTAAACCGTGAATAACAAGAACAGATCGGCCCATTTCAGTGGCGCGACCGAGAGCTTCGTCGAGGGCTTCGAGACCGGCGATGCGGCGGATGAAGAAGTCTCGTTTTTGCGCGAGGAAAATGCCGCCTAAAATGATGAGAGAGAAGATCGTGCCGATAATAAAGTTGTTGGTATTAAGGAAGTTAAAAAACATCTCATAAGCCTCTGCACTTGCGATTGCCGAGGGAAACTCTTCATCATAAGGGAGTTGGGCGATGACCTGTACATAATAGATTTTACCATTTTCGATAGCGATCTTTTTAGATGGATCGGCGGGATCGTCATATTCGGCGATTTTGGCAAAGTGCATTTGAGATGTTTCTTTGCCATGCCCAAAAGTGCCAGGATCGCTGGATTGCAAATTGCCCGATGGGTCGATACTGGCTGCGAAGTGAAGAGGACCGATTTCCGATTCGCCAACGGCAATTTTATACATTGCTCCGTCGGGGAGTTCTGCGCGGTTGCACACAACGGTAATGCTGCCGCCCGAGTCGTTAGGGGTGTCTTCGGCTTTGACACCGGTGGGTTGTTGTGCATGTAACTGTGCCGCGCAAAGTACCAGTATGA
>JAGWBW010000305.1:1621-4127 GCA_021295695.1 Candidatus Latescibacterota bacterium | reverse complement strand
GTGCTATTGAAGCCTATCGCCGCGCGCTTGCTATTGCGCCGGGATACAAGCCAGCGATGCGACAACTTGCGTTATTGGCGTTTTCGGCTGGCGATGGCGAGGTGCGCGATGATTATGAGTTTGATGAGATGCCGATAGGCGATTGGGTGGAAAGAGGGACTGCTCACGCGCTATCGGGCGATTGGGCATTGGCGCGCGCGGCTTATGGCAGGGCGTTGGAAATGGAGGATGCGGGCACGGGATTATTTGGATTGGGCAGGCAGGCGCGAGATGTGGGGATTGCAAAATCGGATTCGGCTTTTGCCGCCGGGCACCGCGTCTATGTGCAGGGTGCGCTCGCAGATGCGTTACCCCATTTTGAAGTTGCGAAAGAATACCATGCCAACCGCGCTGATGTGTATGCGATGCAGGGGCTTATTCGCGCTGATCTGGGCGATTTGGAGGTTGCGGAATTTCTTTTGCTCGATGCGCTGATTGTCGATCCTTTTTATGTGCCCGCGCTTACTGTGTTGGGTACGGTTTTACAGGAGCGCGGCGATATAGAAGGTGCGCTGTCTGTGTATCGGCAAGCGTGGGTGTTGGATCCAGAAGCGCAGGGATTGGAGTTGTTTATGGGGCAGGCTTATGCCATAAGCGGGCAGCGAGATAGTGCGATTGCGGTTTTGCGGCGCGTAATTGCGCGCGAGCCGGGCAATGTGCAGGTGCGCGATTTATTGCGAGAATTGGAAGGGCGTGAATTGTGAAGGTCTGGATGAAAATTGTCGGTATTGGCGTGCTGGTGTTGGGTTGCGTCTGGGGTGTGTTTTATATGTTGCAGCCAGAGGAGGCAGTTCGGTTTGCTGCACACCCGGGTTTTTTGTGGCGCATCCAGAGTGATCAGTCGTGCGAAGGGTGTCATCGGAATATCGATCCGGGCATGGACAAACAGTGGCGCGAGAGTGCCCATTTTGAAGCCAATGTGGGGTGTGCGGATTGTCATGGTGATAATCACGAGACGGTTTTTGCGGTTCGAGGACAGGTGTCCGCGGGTATGTGTGGCAAATGCCACGAAAAAGAGGTTGCGGCATTTGCAGAGAGCGGGCATGCCGATGCAGAACTGGCTGCGTTGTCGGATGCGCGTTTTTTGGCACAGTCGCGCGCGATGCAAGAAGAGGGGTGTATGGGGTGTCACAGTATTGGTGCCCGGTTTGCCGATGGCAGCGTGGGTGGGTGCAACACCTGTCATCCGAGTCATGAATTTAGTGCGGCGCTTGCGCGCGAGCCAGAGGCATGCGCCGTTTGTCACGGCGGTCCGGACCATCCCGTGATGGAGGCGTATAAAACGAGTGTTCACGGGGTATTGTACTATATGGATAGAGATGCCGAGAAGTCGCCGAGTTGCGTGACGTGTCACATGCCCAATGGCGATCACGGGCATGTGGCAAATATCGGGTTGGGTGCGGTGTTTACAGGTGCGGTGCTCGAGGAGGATTTTTTGCCGCATCTGGCGATGAAGCGGCTGACAAAAGAGGCGTTTGAGGAGAATCGCATCGCGATGTTGCAGGTGTGCGCGCCGTGTCATTCCAATCGGTTTTCTCGAGAGAGCCTCGAGCGCGCGGATGCGATTAAGCGCGAGGCAGACGCGCTGGTTGCCGAGTCTTATGCGTTGATTAAGGCATTGTACGACGAAAGAGCACTGGATCCCATGCCCGAAGACCGTCTGGCCAATCCGGTTGTTGGGCACGCGTTTGAACTGGGCGGACAGCAGTTGTACGAAAACACATCGGAGATTGAACAGGCGTTTTTCAGGTTGTTCAAGTTTTATCACGCGACCACGTTTAAGGCGGCGTATCACCATTCGCCAGATTATACGCATTGGGAGGGTATTGTGCGGATGAAGATGGAGATGGATAAGATCCGCACGGAGGCAAAGCGGTTGCGGTTAGAGAAAGGCACGAGGTAGGGGACGGTCCCCGTGCCCCCGTATAGAGTTACTACGGGGCAGGTTCTCGTTCGTCATCGCGGCATGGTTTTAGCCGCGACCCAGTGTTTATATTGTAGATGATTGGTAAAAAAAATGATTGCATAGCGCATAACTTTTTTTTACATTAAATCGAATTTCTGGAAACAATTCTGAAACAAACTTTTAATCTGTTATGTCTTGATGACTATTTTTGGGTTATATGTTTCAGATGTGATAACAAACAAAAGGAGGTGATGGATGGAGATAAATTTGTTTTGTGTTGTATTGTAAAGTTGTTAAGTCGTTCATTTTTCGCAGTTTGCGAAAGGAGGTAGCACTTTGAGATGGTTTAAAGTTTTAAGTTTTGTCGTGGCAGGTGTGTTGGCTTCGGCAAGCATGTCATCGGCACAAGTTGCCGGCAAATGGGGTTTGGGCGGTTTTGTCAGCTATACGAATCCCCTGTTCACCTTTGGTGAGCGATTTGGCAGTGGTGTGGATAAATGGGGGCTTACAGCCAGTCGCGTGAGCAGCGCTCGCCTGACCGTTGAAGCCGAGTTTCACCAT
>JAGWBW010000305.1:904-1543 GCA_021295695.1 Candidatus Latescibacterota bacterium | reverse complement strand
CACACGAATCGCTTTAATAGTGTGGTATTGTCCGGGTTGTGGTTTTTTAATGCGGACCGTTCAATGGATGAGGGGAGTTTTTCGCCCTATATCGTTGCGGGCGGCGGTGTGTACGATCACAAGACCGTAGCAGAAAATATCGTTTGGCCCGGTCAGAGTCCGACCGATGCCAACGGTGTAGATGCGACGAATGTGGATGCCCAGGGCGATGTATTGCCCCAGGTGGTGATGGACCGTCAGGAAGATACGCGCACGGCTGTGACCGCAATTTTGGGGTTGGGGTTGGAAGCGCATGTGACGCAGACGATCGCGCTGGATGTGCGCGCGCGGTATCATTTTATTCTCGGCGAACTCCGCCCTCGAGATGCATGGGGCCTGGACAAGGCATTTCCGCTTCAGATGTTTGATCTGAGTGCCGGGTTCAAGTTTTATTTTTGGGACTAAAGGAGGTAAAAGTTGATGCATAAGTTATTAAAGACACTTTCAATAGTTGCACTGTCCTTGCTCGTTGGCGCGGGTGCTTCATACGCTGCGACAACGGGAAAAGTGCAGGGTACAGTGCGCGACGCGCAGACGGGTGAGATCGTGCCGGGTGCCAATGTGGTGATCGATGGCACACAGCGCGGTGCCGTTACCGAT
>JAGWBW010000305.1:458-850 GCA_021295695.1 Candidatus Latescibacterota bacterium | reverse complement strand
GCTCAGCGTCAGACCGACATCAGGGTTCAAACTGACTTGACGACGACGGTTGATTTCCAGATTCGGGAAGCAACGCTGGAATTGGGCGAAATCACGGTGATCGCAGAGCGCCCGCCCGTTGAGCCAGATAAGACCACCAGTAAGTACATTATGAGCGCCGAGGATCTGGAAGCTGTGCCCATCGTGCGCGATATGGGTGAGTTTATCGAGCTTCAGGCTGGTGTTTCAATCGATGCCGATGGTAATGAGATTATGATCCGCGGCGGCGACCGCGAAGATGTGGCATACATCGTGGATGGCGTTCGCATTTCAACGACCGACTCCTATGGTTCTCGCACGGGTATTGGCCGGAGCTTGAACAAGAGTGCGGTTCAGGAACTCCAGGTGATCAC
>JAGWBW010000305.1:0-349 GCA_021295695.1 Candidatus Latescibacterota bacterium | reverse complement strand
ATTCGCCCATGCACCGGGGCAGTAACCAATGGGATAATCCCGATTGGGTTGCAGAGCAGATCGAGATCCCCGCTGACCTCGATGGCGATGGTGCCAATGATATCGTGCAGGCGCACAAGCGTCTGGACTACACGGGCAAAATGGGACATCGCATCGATGGCAATATTGCGGGTCCACTGAGTCAGGACGTGACGTTTTTTGCCAGCACGGTCTGGCGCAAAGAGCCAGCGGCATTGTTGAATGCCAATTTGACGACGCCCCGGAATACGCTGAATACAGGGAAGCTGACGTTTTCTGCCTCTCCCAGCTTGAAGTTGCGAGCAGGGGGGATTTACAATAGCAGTCAAAG
>JAGWBW010000063.1:49605-50703 GCA_021295695.1 Candidatus Latescibacterota bacterium | reverse complement strand
ACCTCGACTTCAACCGCGAAATGCGCTTTGTCGATCTCGAATCCGGCACGCAAATCGCCACAGAACCCTGGCATCTCGCACCTGATTACCGCGACCACATGGAAACCCTCATCAACCGCTACCGCCGCGAATGCCGCGAAGCCATGATCGACTATGTCCTCCTCGAAACCTCAGAACCCTTTGACACCGCCCTCTTCAACTACCTCGCCAAACGCAAAAAATTGATGTAAAAAATCAATCCCCCATCGCAATAATGCGCGATAGGGGATTTGTTGTCGGCTTATGTGATTTGAGATACTATTCCCTATAAACTGGCTTAAGGCTTTTTAACAAGTCTTGAAGGACCCTTTTTTCTGATTCCGCGATGGCATCCAAATGTGAACACACGCGGTGGATGAGTGCTGAACTGCGCGTCTTTCTGAACTTGAGCAACATCATTCTGAGCACACCAATCTTTCGAGCCACTTCGTCATACTGGATGAAAAATCATCTCGACTTTGTCCATATTAAGATAGCAGAGGATTCCAAAAAGTTCTATCTTGGATTGTTGTCCCAAACCATCCAAATCAAGGAGCTTTCCATGCATCCTCTGCCAGAAGGTATAATAACGATCCTAACCGCTTTTGCGCCACTGTTTTCTGATAGGGTTTGGCAACATGCCCAGGTGCTCCTTCTCGGTGCGATTCTCACACCGGGCAAGCGCACAGTGTCATCCGTCCTGTCTGTGATGGGTTTGTCAAAGGCGAAACGTTTTGCCAATTACCATCGCGTGCTCAACCGTGCGGTATGGTGCACACGGCAAGGCAGTCGCATCTTATTGGGTCTTTTGGTGTATGCGTTTTGTCCAACAGGTTGGGTGGTCTTAGGCGTTGATGAGACGATTGAACGGCGCAGTGGCAAAAAGATTACACAGATAGGCTGCTATCGCGATGGTGCACGTTCGACAAAGAACGTAGTGATTCGCTGTTTTGGTTTGAAGTGGGTCTGTATGATGCTGCTTGTCAAAGTGCCGTGGTCTGATAGAGTTTGGGCATTGCCCTTTCTCACGGTCTTGTGTGAGCCTAATAAAGAAGACACAAGGCGACACAAAAGCCATGT
>JAGWBW010000063.1:33748-49416 GCA_021295695.1 Candidatus Latescibacterota bacterium | reverse complement strand
AAGCGACAACGACGCCTGAGAACTTGGGCAAAACGATGTGATACCCCTTGGACAAAACACACAATCGATTGGTATGGCGGAAAGAAAAAAGAGATGCTGCTCTTCTCACGTACCGCCCTTTGGTATCGCACAGGTAAAGACCCGGTGCCCATTCGATATGTCATTGTGCGTGACAAAGAAGTCAAACGCAACGATGAGGTCTTCTTCTGCACCAACTTGAACATTAAACCTGCACAAATCGTCGCGTGGTTCGTCATGCGCTGGTCGGTTGAAGTCACCTTTCAGGAGGCGCGTGCTCATCTGGGTATTGAAACACAACGCCAATGGGCAGACCTTGCCATTGCCAGAACAACACCGTGTTTATTGGCACTCTTCTCACTCGTCACACTAATCATAAAACGGCTCTATCCAAAAGGAAAACTGCCTATTCAGACCACTGCCTGGTATCATAAGACCAAGCCAACCTTCGCTGACTGTCTCCTCATCGTGAGACGACACTTATGGCAGGACAAGTTTTTTACCCAACGAAATCTTCAACCTCTTATGTCTATACGACTTGCCACACGCTGCTTAAACATACATTTGGACAAAGTCGAGTCCATGTATTTGAGTCTATAAGCCATGCATTTTTTGTGCTCCCACAAAATGTGCGCCGGGCGAATGTCAAAAGAGAATGGATGTACTAAAAAGGTATTGATATAATGCTTCAAGCACTCATAAGTCGCCAGGCCATACGCGCCATCTGTGGGATTTGCAAGCATGCGAAAGCGTTGGGATGTATTTTTTGCGAAAAGAAAATCTTCGAGATGTTCCCGTACCAGGTGTATATCAAAATTATACTCAGCCTGCGGGTCATACTTGAACAACCGCAATCCATCCGGGTCGTAGTGACTGGTCAGGTCGGCATGCACAATCGCCTGTTCCAACTCAGCAAACGCGATGGGATAGGCGGCGTAGTCGCCCTTTTTGTCGAACCCAATCCCGACAAATGTCTGATTGTCATAGCCATAGATGAGGGTTTCATGGACAAAGTGCCTTTTTTTATATGCTGGGCTATAGTGCAGGAAGTATTCATCCACGGTGGGTCGGACATAATAGTCTTTGTCAATACAGGCGATGATGAAGGGCACAATATCTGTCGGAGACTTAAAAATCAGGTCTCTGTGCAGAAGTCGAACTTTTAAGTAGGGAGAAATAGATAGGGATTGAAAGGATATGGGTTGATCGGGGCAGAGATAAAAATCAAATTTCACCGTCCTGTCGCGCCTGCTGTCCGTGAGATTGTTCGGGCAGTGTAGTTGGATGTAATGGCTGTGGAACCACGGCAGGTACGCCGCCCGATTGGCAAGGATTGAGAGAGGGTAGGCATGGTGCAAATAGCCAATGACAGGCGGTACCGCTATGGGAAGTATTTTCTGCATAGTTTGATGTCATACCAGTGTGAGCGAAAAATCTATTTTAGTTGTGGTGTAGCAGGTACCTTATGTAGTTCTGTGCGAACATAGTCGGCCATGGTCTGCACGCTATCGAACAGTTCCACGCGCAAATCTTCATCTGGGACTTCAATGCCAAACTCCTCTTCCAGACCCACAATAATCTCAATCGTCGCCATCGAATTAAGCCCTAAGCCACCGCCAAAAAGCGCATCTTCATCGTCAATTTCTTCTGTGTCAACTTCAAGAGACAAAGTGCGAATGATCACCTGTTTGACCCGATTTTCAATAGACATAACCCCTCCTATGCGATAGTTGATGTATCATCCTTTGAAAAATATTGAATCACAGTTTCCACAAGACGCTGTTGTCCCGTCTCCGAAAGAATCTCAATCGAAGGCAATAGAAACGTATCTTGTAGTTTTTTTAAGTGCTGATCAATTTGGGATTGTGCCATCTTTTTGGGCGTGATCATACTATGCCCATAAGCTGTTCGGATGTGCTTTTCGTGGTCGCCCATCGCCAGCAAGATAGTCGGTGCTTTGCACACCGCACGTATCCCATCTATGGTATCGCGGATGTACCCTTCGGCATCAATGCTGTTGACCACCAGAATGCAGGCATCGGGTTTTACCCCCAGTAAAAACGCCAGTGAAGACAAGCAATGTGTACTGTGTTCCTGGACATGATAGGGAATAGTCCCCGATTGAGAGCCTGTCAGAATAATATCGGGTTGTGTGCGCTGGCAAATCTCCCGCATTTTGTAATCCAGATACGGTATGTAATGTTGAAATGGAAGTTTAAGCGGCGAAGCGTAGCCCATTGGAAAAGCAGCATCCATGCCGAATAATCGAGCATGATGCTCAGTGCCAATCTGCCCAACTTTATACCCCTTTTGGATGAGCCTGCGTCTGAGTGCGAGTTGCAAGGTGAACTTCCCCTGCCGAGAACTCGTACCCATCACGGAAAGCACTGGCACATCTACAGGTGGAAGCGCGTTGAAATGCTGAATCGCGTGTGCGATTTCTTCTCTATGAACGTGGGGATAGGCAAGGCGCAGCCCATTTTGATTTGCCAACTCATACAAATCCCCGTAAACGGTTGGATCGAGTGCTTGAAAACTGAACACATGGCATCCCGCATCAAGAGCTAATTGCACATATTCCCTGAGCAAATCGCGCTTGCGGATGCGAGATAGTTGATCCACATATCCGAGAATGAGCGTATCCGCATCTGCCAGAGCATGACGAATATTCGGACTAATCCGAAGATCTGCCTGCGGTTCCCCAATCACCTTGCCTGCATCTTTTCCTACCATCCCCTTGCCAATAGGATCGGCGACGCCGACAATCTCAAACGCGAGCAAATCGCGATAGCGCACCAGACTGTGCATCTCTTTGTTATACGGATACAACACGGCTTTTTTGATATAGGAATAATCCTCTTGAAAATCTTTTCGGTGCGCCGGACGACCAAATTTGGACCTATTTTGCTCTTGAGGAATTTCACTTAATGCTTTTTCTTGTAACAATAACCGAATATCTTGAACAGAATATTTTGGATGCTGTTCCAACAGGTGTGCGATAATCCCTGTGATATGCGGCGCAGCAAAGCTGTTTCCCCCGGTCATAATATGTTTTCCATTTAACCAGCACACGCGCTGTTCATCACCTCGCGCCACACATTCGATGCGCTGATCTTTGCGGTAGTAAAACCCATCTGCTTCATGGATCGCACCACCTGTGACACCAATCACTTCGAAAAATACCGCAGGATAACTCTCACGTCCGTCATTGCTTTCAGCAGCCACGAGAAGCACGCCAGCATCAACCGCTTTGCGACACACTTTCTGAAGAGCTTTCTTAAACGTCACATCCGTTGTGCCCAGACTTAAATTCACCACATCCATCTCATTGTCAATGCACCACTGAATCGCCGCAATCAACGCCCGCCCATCTGCCATCAATGAGGCATCAAAAATCCGCACGCTATACAGTGCTGCATCAGGAGCCTTCTTTCGAATAATCCCAGCACACGCCGTGCCATGTCCTGCACAATCGGCGTGATCATCCAAAAACACAACCTCGCCTTTCTCCCCAATCTGAATATGAATACCACCTGCAATTTCACCCACACCAGAATGCGATGCATCTATGCCGCTATCGACAATGGCAATCCGAATTTGAGAGGGATTTTTTTTACGCATGACATTCTCTAACTAATGAAGATGAATCCATGATCTCGCATTCCACATCAATGATTTCCTTTTTTTTCCAATCGACTAACACGCGCAATGTGTCATCAGCCTTTCTTGGCTTCCAGCGATACTCAAAGACACTTATGTCATTCATCTCAACAGCATCATACCCATAACTGCGTTTGTTCTGGAGTGTGCGAATATAATCATGGCGAGCAAAATAGGGTCGTGCATCTATATGCTTCACAATAGCTGGCAGATAATTTTCCATCAAAAGATTGGTGCCTGGTATCGCACGAAATCCATAGCGTTTATAAAGTGGAATCCCTTTTCGATTGAAGGACCAGGTCGTAATTTCGATACGTTTACACTCAGATCCACAGGCGGTTCTTAAACAGGTATCTGCCAGTGTAAGGCCGAAAATCCCGCGTTTCTGAAAGTCGGGATGGGTTTCTACATGAGAAAAAATGACTACGTCTGGCTCAGATTTCTTCTGGGTTATTTTCATGGATGAAATGATCCGGTGATTTCGCTTGAGTAAATAGATGACCGAGTGCTCTAAGTTGCTCAAGTTCTCAATGATTTCTTCACAAGTAGGTAGGCATTCAGGGTTTGGCTGCCTTTGAAAAGCATTTGAAGACAAGGACCAATGTTGTGTCTGAATATCTCTCAGAAAGGTAGCATAGTGATGTAAATCGTTTTCGCTTAAGGGTTGAATGTGATACATTTTTGTTTTCTTTCAAAAATGAAAAAATCACTTGCCGACGATATAGCCGCCATACAGAAATCCAAGAAGAGGTGCAATAGTGACATTGAAATTTGCAGCTCCGTGAAAACTCATACATAACAGAAGACTACGCTTAGATTCGTAGAGATAAGTCAAGAAACAGGAAATCACGGTCAATAGTACCAAGTGATGAAAAAATATGGACCAATAACCACCTGTAACTACAGAATATAATTGTTCATGAACACCAACAAAGACCAAAACATTAATAATATAAGCCCTTATTCTTCCGTATTTTGTTCTGATTGCACCGTAAAATAGACCTCTAAAAAGAAGTTCTTCTCGGATTGGAGTCAATATAACAAGTCCGATAAGATCGAACAGACACTCAATAACAAAATATGGAGGCTGTGACCCAAAGCCATATGACCAATACAAGGGCAAATTATATGCGGTTAAACTTATGCCTACATATATCCACAAGAAGAACACTCTTTTTGCAGGAACGTCATAATGTATCATCTTCCGCAACTCAAACGGCCTAAATCGATTTAAAAAATAAAAAATCAATAAAAGATTTATTCCTTCTACAAAAACTTGCATAATCACATTAGGCGACTGAGCAAACTGAGGGTGAATAAATTTCCACCACACAATTTTGACTTCTATAAAAATTAAAAAAAACCAGATCAACCCCTTTGCCAACGGCACCTGGAGTATTTGGGGCCAGTTCTCTTGTATAGATTCCTTTTTAGGGGCTTCTTCAATTGATAATCCTGGAGCCATATAATAATTCCAATTCAGTTTAATCCGGTTTGCTGCTCAACATCTTAAAACTTTCGTCTGTTAATAAAAATTTGAAAGCTGGATCTTTGTGAATTTCTTCTTTCCGGGCAGGATGCAACCAGAGTGATCTTTTGAGGCTATAAAGGGTCTGTTCTTTATTTTTTTTATTTCCATATACACGCGCACGGTTATACCAGGCCGTATCGTCTTTGGGATTCAGTGCAATTGACCTGTCTAATGCAACGATCGCTTCGGATAATCTACCCAACTCAAGAAGTACGGACCCTTTATTATTCCAAGCAGCAGAATATTTGGGGTCAAGTTCTACAGCGCGATCAAACGACTGGAGTGCTTTGTCCAATTCGTCTAGTTTCATCAACGCAGCCCCTCGATTATTCCATAAGATAGATGCTTGAGGGAGTATTTGTAGTGCTTGATCATAAACTTCAAGTGCTGCTTTATATTCACCCAAGCGTATAAGCATGCCCCCTCTGCTTATCCAATAGGTCATATTTTGGGGATCAACCTCTGTTGCGTGTATATACATTTCAAGCGCGTTCTGATTTTTTTTAAGATGACTATAGATCAAACCACATCTGTACCAGGCAACTGCATTTTGGGGATTTAACTTGACTGTTTGATGATAGACTTTAAGGGCTTCTTCAAATGCACGAATCCGCCAAAACTTATTTCCTTTTTCAAATAAAATTTGGGCTTGGTCAAGAGATTTATAAGGTTCAAAAATAAAATTCGTAAAATAATAGAAAACAATGGCATATATGATAGGAAGGCACAGCAGTAGAACCTTTTTCATTGCAGCATTCTCTCATCTATTCTGGCAAGGACAAGGGGCATCTTAGATAAAATACTTTATTCAGTAATTCACGTCAACGTGCTGAGAATGTTAAAATGTATCGAAAAGAGCCTTCGGGGGCTGATTAAAATTGTTCACGGCTTTTCAGATCCCCCAAAAAATAAATACAGTTTGGGCAAAAACTCGTGAACAATTATGCTTTTCACAATAGGTTGATCATCAAAATTCAACATTATCCTCGACAGATTTAATGGGGCAAGCATTGAGGACAATAACCAGAGTTTTGGTTAGGCCCTGTGTCTTCAATAGCCACAGCAGTCTCGCTAGTCACTGTGATATTAACTACGGGAATTGTATAACTTTGAGTAATGAGCATACTATCTGGATCACCATTAGTTCCTGGTTTGAAACCAACCGGCGAGTTACCCTCCACTCTAACGGTTGTGCGTCCACCTGGAAAATGTAAGGTGCCCTCCGCTCCCCTAGGTGTCATCCCATACGACACACGAGTTGAATCTGTAGTTGCAGTTGTTGAATCAGCCTTTGCAGCAGCCTCAGCATCTGCCAGTGCATCGGGATTCTCTTCATCTTCCTCACTGGAATAGGCAAGAACGTTTTTCCAATTGCCCATCCGTTGAGGTTTATGCAACTTTGCGCTTTCCATCTGTTTCTCCTTTCAAAGAAGTGAATACTACAGCCCCCGAAGGCTAAGTTCATATCATATACGCGCTGTTTTTTCATACATAAGAGCATAAATTCCATCTTGCATAGTCAGCCACTCATGCGTGCCCTGCTCTGCGATCTGTCCCTCATCCAATACCACAATCTCATCTGCATTTTGAATGGTTGAAAGTCTGTGCGCGATGACGATTGTCGTCCTTCCTTGTTTCACGGTTTTCAATGCCTCCTGGATATGATATTCAGATTCCATATCCAGCGCAGCGGTGGGTTCATCTAATATCAGAATGGGCGTGTCCATCAACAGCACTCGCGATAGGGCAATGCGCTGTTTCTGACCTTCAGACATCTGCGCGCCCTGTTCGCCCACCAGTGTTTCATATCCTTCGGGCAATGATGCAATAAAGTCGTGGATGTACGCTGCCTGTGTTGCGTCCTGGACGTCTCGCAAGGGTATGTCATGCCCAAAGGTCAAGTTGTCCAAAATACTGCCCTGAAATAAGGTGCTGCCCTGCATGGCAAATCCCACCTGCTGCCGGATAGATTTTAAGCGATAGTTCCGAATATCGTATCCATCAATAGACACATACCCCTCTTGCGGATCGTAAAATCTCGGGATCAATTTGGCAAGTGTTGATTTGCCGGATCCGCTCTTGCCGACCAGTGCAATCGTGGTTTGCGCGGGGATGTGCAGCTCAATGTGGCGCAAAACAGGTTGATCTTCTTGATACGCAAAGCTCACATTGTGAAACTCGATCTCACCTCGCACCTGGGGCAAGACAGGCATATCAGGACGATCCTGTATTTCGGGTCTCAGGTCATAGACTTCAAAGAAGCGATTGATGCGAACCAATGCCATTTCAACCTGCCCCACGAGACCGATGAGATTGCCGATAGGACCGTAGAGATAGCCTACATACCCCGAAAAAGCCATATAACTGCCCAGAGAAAGATTGCCGTTCAGCACCTGCGTCCAGCCATACCAGCCATACGCCAGGGTACCCGCTGTTTTCACCAATGTTCCCACAAATCCAAATCCCCCACTTAAATGCGTTGATCGGATCTGCAATTTTGAAACATCGAGAAAGATGCCTCTGAGCTTGTGATAAAAAGTGGCTTCCAGTCCCATTGCTTGCACTGTCCGAATGCCTGAAAGCGATTCATAGGACTTGGCCGATAATTCGGCAGATGCTTCGGTCAGTTTTTTTGATACTCTGCTGAGGTACCTTTTGGAAACCATAATCAACACTGTATCAAAAGGTAGCACCGCCAGGCTGATCAAGGCCAGTCTCCAATTGATATAGAGCAAAATGGGTGGAAAAATGAGTAACTGAAGCGTATTCATAATCAGGCTGTTCACCATCCCAATCGTGCTGTCAATTGATCTGTCCATATCCCTGAATCGAGATAGGATTTCACCCGTCTGACGGCTATCGAAAAAGCTGAAGTCCAGCGATTGCACATGGGAGTAGAATCGAGATTTGAAATCCAGCCCCATGTTGACACCCACATAACGACCAAAATAAGTGCTCAACAGATTTGTGAAGCCCAGCCCCGTAGAGAGCACAGCGCCTAAAATGAGAATAAAGGTCATGAGCGTATAGTCTTTGTGCGGATACACATCGTCAATTAAAACTTTAGTGATATACGGTCCTGGGATTTGCAAGAACATGACCATGATACCCACGAGAAGTGACTGGAAGATAAACCGCCAGTAAGGACGGAGCATTTTGATGATTTTGAATATCTGACGCATTAGATTATTCAGTTTTTACCAAAAGGAACACGATCCGCAGATGGACGCAGATATACACAGATTGAAGGCAGATAGAACGCCCGCGCTCATAGGATCATAACCTCAAATGGATGCTGACCACTACGGGCGAGGCATGCCTCGCCCCTACCCGCTATCTTCCAATCGATAAATCTCAGGACGCCCAATTTTGCCCACGGTTTTCAGAAACTTCTTCCACAGCAAGTCAACAATCGGACCGCGCTCTGTCACGATTTTGGCTTCTACACCCATGCCATAAGCAAGAGGACATTCTCCGTCAGATAAATGAGGATCAAACAGTACTCATACCGCCCGGCACCAGACCGGCACTCATAGGTGTGATAGGCTCGGGTTTTCTCGGCACGTCTGTCACTTTCCCCTCAAAAATCTTGTATTCCATGTGAGGAAAAGCATTCACATATATCCGCACCTTATGTCCTTCTTTCACCTTTGGAATATCCACTTCTTGAATCAGTACCTCAGCTTGCCAACTATGCAATTCGGCCAATTCGACCACGGCTTCACCCGCCTCAAATCGCGTGTCAACACGGTTCCAGAAACAGGTGCGTATATCTTCATCTGTTCCAAACGCGTTTTGACAAGGCGATGGCTGACCTGTAATTTTTCATACGTCTGTTTTAGCATCTCGTGTTCCTGCTTGCGATTGTCCAGAGCAGCCAACCGCCGTTTTGCCCGCTCAATTTCTACTTTTGCACGCTGTACCCGCGTCTGGTGTACCCGAATGGGGATCAACGTATCAACAGGTGGCCGCATACTCCCATCCTCACGATAGGGTGCGTATTTGCGATAGATCTGGTATTCTTCCCGAACCTGTTCCAACTGCAACTTCGCAGTCTCATATTCCACTTCAGCCCGTGCAATCTCTGTTTCTAAAACGGCACGCTCGCGTTGCAATTCTGCGACCAAAGCCACACGCCGACTCTGATTCATCGCCAGTTCATGCTCGAGTTGCTCCAATTCCGTGCGTAAATCGGTATCATTCAATGTCAGCATCAAGTCACCCTGTGCAATCTCTTGCCCGTGTTGCACATGAACCGTTTGGATCAAGCCTGATCGTTGTGCTTTCACTTCATAACGCGCAGTAGGCTGCAAACGACCTTGTCCTGCGACCGTAATTTCCATGCCCAGATGCCAGCCCAAAAGACATATAAACGCGACCATGCTTCCCACAACACATAAAATGGTGAGCAAGAAATAGCGCACAAACCGGAAACCAATCCCCGAAGTTGAGAGAGCTTCCTGTGCCTCTGTGTTTTCCAAAGACACATCTTTTTGTGGATAGCCATTGAACTTTACAATCTTTTCACTATGTGCCATAATTCAGCTCGCTGTTAAAAGTGAATTTGGCTCAGACAAATGAACATTCAACTCAGACATCTTTCGAAAACGACTAAATCTCTCCCTGTCTAACTTTTTTGCGGTACTGGGTAGGAGAAATCCCATGTATCCTCTTGAAAGTCACACAGAAAAGACTTGGTGAATGAAACCCACACATGCTTGCAATTTCATATATAAACAGTGATGATCCCGTCAAAAAATGCTCTGCCTGCGATATTCTGACCTCCCTCAATTTTTCACAGTAAGTCTTGTCAAAATATTTTCTGAACAGCGCGTGACCACGCGACAGCGAGATATCAAAATAGAGCGTGAGGTCTTCAAAATTCAGGTCTGGATCTCTGTAACGCTCCTCCAAAAAGGATTCCAACGCCTCTGGTGAAACCTTCTCTCGACCAGCGTTCAATGACCGTTGAAAGGATCTGGGCAATAAACGAGATGCTTCATGGACCCGCGACCCGCTGTATCCCACTTCATTCAGCAGAATACAGTTTTTGACCTCTGCCAAAAACTTATTCTTCACAATCGGTTTATCCAGTACGCTCACAGCACCTGCTGTGATTATTTCGTTTGTTACTTCCATGAACAAAACGCTCCCCATAATCAGGACGTTTGTCTGAATGTTATCTGCTGCAACGCGCTCCAAAAGTGCGACCCCATCGAGACCTGCCATATACATTTCAGCGACGGCCACAGCAATCTTCTCTCGTCTCAGAATTTCAAGCCCTTCTTTTGTATTTTCCGCCGTGAACACATCATAAGGTTCATCGCTCAGGAATCCCACAAGGGTCGTGAGAACGCGGGGGTCGTGATCTATAATCAGAATTTTCTGCGTGTTCAGATCAGGACGCGAGTGATCGGCACGAGGAGGAACTGTTCTGTATTTTTGCAAACGTATGTCTCCTTAAATAAAAAAATAATTGATTTATGGCAATACAGATTTTTTACTGCTTAAACAGATATATGCAATGTGTGTGCCAATGTGCCTTTTTCAAATGAAAATTCCTATAAAGCATTATTCTTATTTCATATAGAGATTACGTTAAGATAAAAGTCAGACTGAATATCGAATTTAAAGGTGAAAACACCGTTCACTTTTCTCTTTCCGATTGAACATTAAATTCACATTGACAATCGCGCTTCAGGCCGCTACCTTTGTTTAACCTTCTCAAGTTATCAGCTTGAGATATTTGTCGCCGCTGACAGATGACTTGGTCGAGTCTTGTCAGCGGCTTTTTTATGATAACACCATTGCGGCTGTAAATTCAACTCAAAAAGATTGCTCATATATCTGATTCCTTTCGCATATCTCTTATTTTTTCATTTTTTTCATTTCTGCATAAAAAAACTGTGAATGGGTTATCAAATTTTCCATCCACAGTTCGCAAACACTGGATCGCGGTTTATACCATGCCACAATGACGGGCGAGGCATGCCTCGCCCCTACGGTTGCTTCTCACGTTTTACGTCTCACGTCTCACCGCTTTGTAGAACCAAAAAAATTGGTCTTCAAATCGATCTTCTTCCCCACGCGATTACCCACCAGCCCGCGCGCACCTGCAATATCAAAATCCTTCAACGCAATCTGAAACTCGCCCTGCACCACAAAAAAATCCCCTGACGCGCGCTTCTTTGTCTGCTCTGACGCCAGCAAATACGTCGCCTCAAAGGGAATCTCTATCTCCTTATCCACACCGTGCAGTGAAAATGTCCCCATAGCCGAACCCTTAATAACCGCCTTATCTACCCCTGTCTCCACAGACACATCCTTCAACCCCGCAATATCAAACCCAATCACCGGAAACTGTTCCTCATCTAACCAATCCTCGCTATGCAAATGCGCGTCGCGCTTCTCAATACCCGTCTCCATACTCGCAACCTGCACCTCAATCTTCCCGGTCATACCCTCCAAATTTGTCGGATCCAGTTTCAACTTGCCCGAAATCTCCGACGCTGTACCGTGAATCTCCTCCAGCGGTGCCGAACTCACAAACCGAATCTGATTCTTACCCACCTCATTGCGCAACACAATCGTCTGAACCCCCTCAACCGGCAACCCCAATGATGTCTCCGCACAGACCTCTTGCACTGCAACACATCCGATAAAAAATAAACCGATGATCCACCGCGTATTCATACTTTGTCTCCTTCTTGTGATAATACTCAAATGATATAGCAATCAGCAGTCAGCTAAAAACTTCCTGGATCGCGGCTTAAACATTGCCGCGATGACGACATAAAGGCAAAAGGCAACAACAAAACCTCTGGATCGCGGCTTAAACATTGCCGCGATGACAACGGCTCGGCCCTGAGAGAGAACGTCACCCCGTAGTGATTCTATACGGGGTCCAGACTGGACCGCGGCTTTAAGCATGCCGCGATGACAAAGGATGAAGCCAGCCCCATTTTAGATTCACACAACCACACTCGCGTTCCCGATTTCCTACAAATATCTCCTTGACTTACGCCTTCCCATGCGCGTATAATACGCACTTCAAAATCCGCCACCACAAAACTCAGGAAATATTATGGCCTCACTCGTCTATACAAAAACCGATGAAGCACCCGCATTGGCAACGTGCTCTCTGCTTCCAATTATCAAAACCTTCACAGAACCCGCCAGCATTGAAATCACAATACAGGATATTTCTCTTGCCGGCAGAATAATTGCGAATTTCCCAGAAAACTTGACCGAAAGCCAGAAACAATCCGACGCATTGATGGAACTGGGCGAACTGGCAAAAACACCCGAAGCCAATATCATCAAACTGCCCAATATCAGCGCCTCTATACCCCAGTTGACCTCAGCAATCCGCGAACTACAAAAAAAAGGATATAATATTCCAGACTACCCAGAAGAACCACAAACTGAGGCAGAGCGAGAAATTAAAGACCGATATGCAAAAATTCTGGGAAGCGCTGTAAACCCCGTCTTGCGAGAGGGAAACTCGGATCGCAGGGTAGCATCAGCCGTAAAAGAATACGCCAAAAACAACCCACACCCCATGGGCGAATGGACCTCAAAATCCCAATCACATGTAGCATATATGCGCGATGGAGACTTCTACGGCAGCGAACAATCCGTCGTATCAACAGAAGATAGCACTCTCAAAATCGAGTTCGTAGATACCGACGGAAACACCACCATCCTCAAAGACGACATACCCGTCCAGGCTGGCGAAGTCGTCGATGCAATGGCAATGAACTGTCGCGCATTGCGCGCATTTTACGAAACCCAACTCGAAAAAGCAAAAAACAAAGGTATTTTATTTTCCCTCCACCTCAAAGCCACCATGATGAAAGTATCAGACCCGATCCTCTTTGGTCATGCGGTCTCTGTCTATTACAAAGACGTATTTGAAAAACACGCCACTGTATTTGATGAACTCGGCATTGACCCAAACAACGGCATTGGGGAAGTCTATACAAAAATTGCGCGCCTGCCAGAATCGCAACGCGCAGAAATCGAAGCCGACATCGAAGCCTGTTATACCCATCGCCCGCACCTCGCCATGGTCAACTCCGACCGTGGCATCACAAACTTACACGTACCCAGCGATGTAATCATCGACGCATCCATGCCCGCGGCAATCCGCGAATCCGGACAAATGTGGGGACCCGACGGTGAACCCCGCGATACCATTTTCACCATCCCCGACCGCTCTTATGCGCGCATCTATCGCGAAATCGTTGACTTTCACAAAGAACACGGAACATTCGATATCACCACAATGGGGAATGTATCCAACGTGGGCTTAATGGCACAAAAAGCAGAAGAATACGGATCGCACGACAAAACCTTTGAACTACCTGCAAATGGCCGCGTCCGCGTCGTCAATGCTACAGGACAGGTCTTGCTCGATCACGAAGTAGAAAAAGGCGACATCTGGCGCGCGTGTCAAACCAGAGACCTTCCGATACGGGATTGGGTCAACCTCGCCGTCAACCGCGCGCGAATAACCGGGTCCACAGCCATATTCTGGCTGGACGAAAACAGAGCGCACGACAGAAACTTAATCGACAAAGTCAATACCTATTTGAAAGACTGCGACACAAGCGGTTTAGACATCCAAATCCTATCGCCAACAAAAGCCATGCGCGCAACCCTGCAACGCGCAAAAGATGGAAAAGACACCATCTCGGTCACCGGCAATGTCTTGCGCGACTACCTCACAGACCTGTTTC
The DNA here is from genome assembly GCA_021295695.1 of Candidatus Latescibacterota bacterium. Lineage (GTDB taxonomy): Bacteria > Latescibacterota > UBA2968 > UBA2968 > UBA2968 > VXRD01. The sequence continues at coordinate 35,466 of JAGWBW010000063.1, read as the reverse complement.
CCATTCTCGAACTGGGAACCAGTGCAAAAATGCTTTCAATAGTCCCCCTTCTGGCAGGCGGAAGCCTCTTTGAAACCGGCGCAGGAGGCTCTGCCCCCAAGCACGTACAACAATTTGTAGAAGAAGGACATCTGAGGTGGGATTCACTGGGAGAAATTCTGGCACTTGCCACATCCCTCGAAGACCTGGGACACAAAACCAACAACAAAACAGCCAGCATTTTGGCAGAAACACTAAATGAGGCAACCCGCGTATTTTTAAACAACAGAAAATCGCCCTCGCGCGTAGTACACGAATTGGACAACCGCGGAAGCCATTTTTACCTCGCACTGTACTGGGCACAAGCACTGGCACAACAAAGCGAAGACGCGGCACTTCAGACGAGATTTACAAAATTGGCACAACAACTCGAAGCAAATGAAACAACGATCATCGACGAACTCAATGCAGCACAGGGTCCACCCGTTGACACAGGTGGCTATTATCTTCCAGACCTCGAAAAAATAACAGCGGCCATGCGCCCGAGCGCAACACTCAACGCCATATTGGATAAGGCGTGAGAAGCACCCCTCACACCTTCCCCTCCACCACACGCAACAACACCTCGGTCGTCGTCAGCAGATCCAGCGCATTGTGATGCAAAATATCGCGCATTTGCACGGCATTTCCCGACTTAACAAATCTGTGATACGCATTGGGAATCTCCGCACCCGGAATATCGCCTTGTCGGGTGCGGCGACAAATATATTGTTCCAGAGTCTGCAACTTGCAATTGGGCAACTGCCTGCCCCATATACGACGCCCCACATGCAACATATCGATATGCGCCTGTCCCAGCCGAAACGGCACACCCATAAACAAACACCGGTCGCGGATATAGGGCAAATCATACGACTTGCCATTAAAACTGACAATCACCTGTGAAACATCCAACATGGTGACGAAGTGAGACAACAACGCGGCCTCTTCTGTATAATCTCGCGCCAGCAACTGCACAATGCGCAACTCGCCATTAAAATACCCCAACACACCAATCAAAAACAGCGGCGTACCAGCCGTCAACCCCGTCGTCTCAATATCGATGTAAATCACATCTTCGGCGCGTGCATCAATCAAAGAATGAAATGTATCATACGGATCATGCGGCACATTGCCCTCATGTAACGCACCAATCGCGCGTGCATAGCGCGCGCCAAACGCGCGCCCGCCACCGCGCAATAACTCCTGAACAGTCTGATCAATCAGCAAAAACGTACCTGCGGGCGTATGAATCTCCTCGCCCTGTGCCACTTCTTCCAGCGCCAGATGCAATCGCGCATCGGACGCAGTAGCCATCACGCGCATCTCTCCACGCGCAGACCGGCCTTCAGGCTCTACTTGCCCCTCGGCTTCAGAGACCTCATCTGCGTGTTTCAAATCGCGGCGATTGAGCGCGGCGATGCGTTTTCTCATCTCATCAGAAATCATAAAACACAATATACTCGCACAATAGCCAATCCGTCAAGGTGATAGAAAATCCTCGCATGAACGAAGCAGTTTGTTTAAGTTAGAACACCTATGAAAAGAACCTATTTTCTCATCCCCTTACTCTTCTGTGGTTGTCTCGCCCCCGATCCGGGGCACCGTGTAAAAACAGGTGAAGCCGCGCAATCCAACGCGGCGATTCACGAAACGCGCGCCCCCAAACAAATCGACCCAGAAATCCTGATCAACCGCAC
>JAGWBW010000063.1:28918-33726 GCA_021295695.1 Candidatus Latescibacterota bacterium | reverse complement strand
CCCGTATCTGAACGCCTGCCTGAAAATCCACTCATCGTCATCCCCATGGACACCATCGGACAATACGGCGGCGTCTTGCGGCGCGCACTCACTGGCGACATCATCCAAACAGCGGGCACCAATAAAACACTGAGCGAAAACCTCATGGGATTTTCGCGCCCCCTGCCCGACAGCATCGTACACAACCTCGCGGAAAGTTTTGAATTTCACGACGAAGGACGAACAGCAATTTTCAAAATCCGCAAAGGCATCAAATGGTCAGACGGCGTACCATTTACAGCTGACGACATATTATTCTGGTACTACGACATGACCTTTGACGACAATGCCCGCCCCCACAACCAGCCCGTGCCCCCCTCTGTGTGGGTCGTTGATGGCAAACCCATCGACCTGAAAAAAATCGACGACCATACCCTCGAAGTCTCATCATCCAAACCACTCGGCCGCGTATTACACGCCCTGTGTTTAGACGTCATCGCACAGCCCAAACACCATCTGTCGCACCTGCACCCTCGCTACAATCCCGAAGCCACCTATGAAGAGTTTCGAGAACAAGCGACCAATGCCATGGTCATCATGAAACCCGGCATGCCGCGCCTATCCGCATGGGTCCCCGTCGAGTGGATCCGCGGTCAACGCATCGTCTATGCGCGCAACCCCTATTATTGGAAAATCGACACAGAAGGCAATCAACTGCCCTATGCGGACCGCATTGAATTTACCGTTATCCAGGACCCCCAGGTTATCCTGCTCAAATTTGTCAACGGCGAACTCGACCTATTCGGGCGCTACTCTCGCATCAACATGTTTCCCACACTGCGCACCGAAGAAAAAAAGGGCAAATTCAAATTGCGGATCACCGGTCCAGATCGCGGTCCCGCCTATTACCTCAACTGGGACACCCCAAAACCCGCCCTGCGAGAAGCCTTTCGCAACCGCGACGTGCGCATAGCCCTGTCTTATGCGATCAACCGCGAAGAAATCAACCAGATCGTCTATCACGGCCTCCTCGACCCCGCGGGCTACTCCTTCGCGCCCTCTAACCCGCACTATGTAGAAGCCGCCTATCGCAAATATTCCAAATTCGACCCCGACAAATCCCGCGATCTCCTCGACAAAGCCGGATACCGCGACACAGATGGCGATGGTTGGCGCGAACTCAAAGACGGATCGCGCTTTGAACTCAACATCGACGTCGTTCCCGGCGTTGGCGTCGATGTTTCCGAACTCGTCTCCGAACACTGGCGCAGCATTGGCATCAAAGCCAACCTGAACATTTCCCTGCGCGACATTGTATGGCCCCGCCGCCTCAACGGCGAATTTGACATTCACCACTGGGGCCTCGAAGGTCCCGCGGATCCCCTGGGCCGTCTCAACGACTGGGCAATTATGGCACCCACCGTCCCCTTTTGGCATCGCAACGCCTCCAAAGAAGGTCCCGCGTGGTTGCACGAAGCCACCATGCGCATCAAAAAAGTATTGACAACCGTAGATCCCATAGCCGTACATGAACACATGACAAAAGTGCGCGACCTCCACACCGACAACGTACCCGTTATTGTCGTCGGCTCTGCCTATTCCATTTGGGGAGCCAGCACGCGACTGGGCAATGTCCCTTTTCAGGGCAGTGCCGCCGACGTACATCGCGGTTGGGGTCGCCCCGTGTTTCACGAACAGATATTCATAAAATAGCGATATGACCAACTACATCATCCGCCGTTTATTGCACATGATCCCCACGCTGATCCTGATATCAATGGTCAGCTTTGTGGTCATTCAAGCGCCGCCAGGCGATATGCTCACCTCTCGCCTCGCCGAATTGGCCGAACAGGGCGAACTCGGCTCTGAAAGCGCGATGGCGCAAATAGAAACCCTGCGCGAACGCTATGGCCTCAACGACCCGATCTATGTGCAATACATCCACTGGATCTGGAAAATCGTTAGCGAAGGCGACTTCGGGCAATCCTTCACCTACGAAATGGACGTGATGGAACTCCTGGGCGAACGCCTGGGACTCACGCTGACCCTCACGCTCTCCACGTTGATCTTCACCTGGATCATCGCCATCCCCATTGGCATCTACTCTGCCACCCGACAGTATTCAATTGGCGATTACGGCTTTACATTTCTCGGATTCATCGGCCTGGCCACCCCAAATTTCTTGCTGGCTCTGGTCATTATGTTCATTCAGGTCGCCGTCTTTGAAGCCGAATCCGTAGGGGGCCTTCTCTCTCCCGAATACATCGGCGCTGCCTGGTCGTGGGCAAAATTTGTCGATCTCCTCAAACATATCTGGGTACCCATCATCGTCATCGGCACGGGCAGCACAGCGGGCATCATCCGCATTATGCGCGGCAACTTGCTCGACATACTCGGTCAACAGCACATTCAAACCGGCCGCGCCAAGGGCCTCAAAGAAGGCAAAGTCATCGTCAAATACGGCGTGCGCATTGCCATCAACCCCCTCGTCAGCCGCCTGGGCCTCGAACTGCCCAGCCTGCTCTCTGGCGCCGTTGTCACCGGCATTGTGCTGGGCCTGCCAACCGCCGGTCCCATCTTTCTCACTGCACTCACATCTCAAGACATGTATCTGGCAGGTGCATTCCTGCTCCTATCCGCCACATTCTTGCTCATCGGCAATTTATTAGCCGATATTCTCCTGGCATGGCTCGATCCGAGGATTCGCTATGAGTAGTTTCGTCGAAACACCTCCCGACGAGCGCGTGGAAAAAGAAATCACAACCACCGCCACCTATTCACAGCGCCAGCTCATCTGGCGGCGTTTCAAAAAACACCGCGCCGGTGTCATCGGTGGATGCGTGGTCATCTTTCTCTACATATGTGTCTTTCTGGGCGAATTTTTGGCGCCACACGACCCGGCGCATCGCTATTACAACTATGTACACCTGCCCGCCCAACGCATCCACATCTTCTCTCAAGACGGTATCCACTGGCCCTTTGTCTATGGTATCAAAAAATCTTTTGACCTGCAAACCGGCATCAAAGCCTATACCGAAGACGCCTCTGTGCGCTACCCCGTGTACCCCTTTGTGCGAGGTGACGAATACACATTCTACGGCCTCTTTACCACCGACATCCACCTGTTTGGCACCGGCAAAGACAATCCGATGTTCCTCCTTGGCACCGACCGTTTTGGACGCGACATGCTCTCTCGCATTATCGCAGGAGGCCGCATCTCCCTCACCATTGGCCTGCTCGCCGTATTCATCAGTCTCACCCTCGGCTCTACTCTCGGTGTGATCTCTGGCTATTACGGCGGCAATACCGACAATATCATCCAGCGCATCATCGAACTGATCTTTGCGTTTCCATCTATTCCCATTCTCATGGCCCTCAGCGCAATATTACCCCCCGAATGGCCTTCGCATCTGGTTTTTATGGGCATTGTCACCGTACTCGCGCTCGTGGGATGGGGCGGACTCGCCCGTGAAATACGCGGCAAAACCCTGTCCATCCGCGAAGCCGACTTTGTACTGGCCGCTCGCGTGGCTGGCGCCAAAGATCATCGCATCATCTTTCGGCACCTGCTCCCGTCCATGTTCAGCCACATCATCGTCATTGCAACCCTCGCTATTCCCGGATTTATCCTTGGCGAAAGCACATTGAGTTTTCTGGGCCTGGGCATTAAACCCCCCATGACATCCTGGGGATTGCTCTTATCCGACGCCATGAATATTCATTCACTCAGCCTCTACCCCTGGCTTCTCATGCCGGGTGTCTGCATCATCATCGCCGTCCTCGCCTTCAATTTCCTCGGCGATGGCCTGCGCGATGCAGCCGACCCGTATTCGAGCAGATAAAATATGACACAACCGCTCTTAGACATTCGCGACCTCAAAACCTATTTCTACACCGACGATGGCGTCGTGCGCGCGGTCGATGGCGTATCTCTATCCATAGCGCCCGAAAAAACACTCGGCGTAGTCGGCGAATCAGGCTGCGGGAAAAGCATCACCGCCTTTTCAACCATGCGCCTCATCCCGAGTCCCCCGGGCAAAATCGAAAACGGACAGATTCTCTTTCACAAAGACCCCGAAAGCGATCCCATTGACCTGACACAACTCAATCCCAAAGGCACGCAGATGCGCGATATTCGCGGGAATGATATCGCCATGATTTTTCAGGAGCCTATGACCTCTCTCAGCCCTGTACACACCGTGGGCAATCAAATTTCCGAGGCGATCAGGCTGCATCAGAATACAGACAAAAAAGAAGCTCGCGAACGCGCCATCGATGCCCTCAACAAAGTGCGCCTACCTCGTCCCGACCGTCAGGTCGATGCGTATCCCCATGAACTCTCAGGCGGCATGCGACAGCGCGCCATGATCGCAATGGCCCTCTCGTGCAATCCCAGCTTGCTCATTGCCGACGAACCCACGACAGCCCTCGATGTCACAGTACAGGCCCAAATCCTGGACCTGATGCGCCATCTTCAATCCGACATCGGCATGGCGATCATGCTCATCACCCACGACCTCGGCGTCGTCGCCAGCATGGCCGATTATGTCGCGGTGATGTACCTGGGCAAAATCGTCGAATATTCCGATACGCGCACCGTCTTCAAAAATCCGCGCCATCCCTATACCAGGGGCCTGCTAAACTCCATCCCACAAGTGGGTCAAAAACGCCGTCTGGTACCCATTGAAGGCACAATCCCCGATCCTTTTGAAATCCCACAGGGCTGCGCCTTTGCCCCGCGTTGCCCGCATGTAATGGATAAGTGCCGCGAAGAGCCTCAACTCCTCGAAATCGAATCGGGTCATCGTGTCAGTTGCTGGCTGGAAAAC
>JAGWBW010000063.1:9915-28860 GCA_021295695.1 Candidatus Latescibacterota bacterium | reverse complement strand
ATAAAAAAAGGCTTATGGCGAAAAGTCGTCGGTCATGTCAAAGCCGTGGATGGCCTGGACCTCACCTTGCATCGGGGCGAAACCCTCGGCCTGGTCGGAGAATCTGGCTGCGGTAAGACCACAACAGGGCGGTCCATCATTCGCCTGATAGAACCCACCGACGGCGAGATCATCTTCCACCACAACGGCCAACAACTGGACCTGCGCAGCCTGGGCAAAGAACACATGCGCCACCTGCGGCGAGAACTGCAATACATATTCCAGGATCCTTTCTCGTCGCTCAACCCGCGCATGACTGTCTTCGACATCGTAGCCGAACCCCTTATCATCAACCGGACCGCATCGGGATCTGAGCTCGAAAACCGCGTCGAACAACTGCTCATCCGCGTGGGCTTGCGTCCCGATCACCTGCGGCGATATCCCCATGCCTTTTCAGGGGGACAGCGCCAGCGCATTGGCATTGCCCGCGCCCTCGCGCTCAACCCCAAACTCGTCATTGCCGACGAACCCGTCTCCGCCCTCGACGTATCCGTACAGGCCCAGGTCATCAACCTCCTTGAAGACCTCCAGGAAACATTCGATCTCACCTACCTGTTCATCGCCCACGACCTCAGCGTCGTCGAACACATCTCCGATCGCGTTGCGGTAATGTATCTCGGTCAAATCATCGAAATCACCACATCCGAACGACTCTATCAGAATCCCCTTCACCCCTACACCGCCGCCCTCCTATCTGCCGTTCCCATTGCCGACCCCGACGATCAGCGCGAGCGCATCCCCATCGAAGGCGATGTCCCAGACCCCGCCGACGCCCCACCCGGATGCAAATTTCACGTGCGCTGCCCCTATGCACAGGACAAATGCAAAACAGAAGAACCCCGGCTCATAGAAATCGAACCAGGGCATCGGGCAAGCTGTCACTTTGCTGGCGAAATCACATTCGGCGAACACCACATCGAACCTGCTTAAAAAAAATTAAGAAATGTCTGCTCCATCCACTCCCTCCCTTGACTTGATACTATTATTTAGTATATTCAGAAATGGACTGGACCGTAACAATAGCCAGAAAGGCGCAAAAGCAAATCAGACGTTTGCCCAAACAGGTAAAAAAGAACCTTCTTGCTCTAATCAGAGAGATTGAAGTAGCAGGTCCAGTCCGAGGAAACTGGCCAAACTACAGTTCCCTTGAAAAAAATCGGCACCATTGTCATATCAAAAAGGGACGACCGACCTATGTTTCTGTTTGGGAAGTGAAGGACAAAAATATCAAATTGGTAGAGGTGACATATGCAGGTACTCACGAAAAAGCACCGTACTGAAACAGAGACCATCGAACTGCGTTTTCTCGGTCCGAAAAAAAACCGCAAGCAAGCCGTCAAAACACTCGGATCCATGGGCTTTGTAGATATATCTGATACAGTTCCATGGCGCGAGTGTTTTCCCTATACCGACGAGCAATTGCCCGGTGTTTCTCTATCGGGTGCAAGAGGGAAGGAAGGATTAACACAGCGGGAATTGTCTGAGTTGACAGACATTCCGCAACGACACATTTCAGAAATGGAAAATGGCAAACGGCCCATCGGAAAGGAAACAGCTAAAAAACTCGGAAAAGCACTCAATATAAGCTATAAGGTCTTTCTATAGAATATCAGGAGAAAAAATGCCTCTAACACAAACACAAATCGACCTCTGTCCCCGACCTGTTCACCCGCCGGGAAATACGCGCCATGCGCGCTGAACTCGACCGCTTCAAACACGACGGTCTCCTTCGCAATGTCGCCACCGATGGGGATGGGCAAACCCATTCACAAACGCAAATCAACCTGCAAATTTGTCCCATCACGCCCAAAAGCACCTTTTACCGCGCCCTGCACTTTCACCCCAAAGTCCTCGCATTGGTCGCGCAACTCATCGGCTCGCCCTTCGTGTTCTACCTCGACCAGATCTTTCTCAAACCCGGCAAACAGGGCATTGGCACAGACTGGCACCAGGACAACGCATATTTCAAAATCAGCGATCCCGCCAAAGGCATTGGCATGTGGGTTGCCCTTCACGATGCCAACATCGCCAACGGTACCCTGCACATCGTACCCGGCAGCCACCGCGAAATCTACGACCATGGTCGAGACCCCAACAGCGACCATCACATCCACTGCACAGTACCCGAAGAAAGAGCCATCCCCATCGAATTGCCAGCCGGAGGTGCGGTCTTCTTCAACTTTGGTATTGCACATCGCACACTTGCAAATACCACAAATAGAGAACGCGCGGGCCTTGCCCTGCACTTTTTGAACACCGACTATATTCCCAAAAATGTCAAAGCGACCCGACGCTATACCCACCTCACAGGTCCTCTTGCCACAGGAGGAAAAAAAGAATACGGCCTTTGTGTTGCCAACACCTGGCCCAATGAAGTAGATCGCCTGCTCGCATAAAAAAGGGCGACCACATATCTTTCGCCCCTACTTTCACACTTCACAACCCCTCTTTTTTATCTGCGTTCATCTGCGTCATCTGCGGATCATACTTCATTCCTCCGCATTCGCTTTTACAACACGCTTCACCTTGGAAACCTCGCGCCAGAGTACCCGGACCTTGCCCTGCCTCTCCGTCGTCACCACAATCTCTTCTTCATTCGCCCGCAACAAAATCCCCTGAAATGTCGTGCCATCCCTGGTCTCTATCAACAAAGAATCCCCCACCGAGACTTGCTCTGGGGAATGCACCACCTCGTAATAAATATAAGAAGAGGGCGATGTGGTCTCGCATCCACAAATCCATAGACCCAAAATTGTAACGATTAGCAACCTGTTCATAATATGCCTCACAGAGGTTCTGATGAAAAAACCCGCCACCGATCCACAGGTCGAAATTTCTGTTTGAACTGGCGCAAACCCGATAAACCCAAATCCCCAGCGTCATTCACACGGCGGTAAGCCGATAGCTCGCCATAAACCCGCCATCGCAAAAAATACGATAAATCGGGCAAATCGGGATTGGTCTTCGCAACAAAAAAATGTGCCAAATCGGACTGCATCTTTCCGCTCAGGGCAAAAGCCTCAATCCGCCCCGCCACCTCTACGCACCACCCCCACAACACATCTTCTGACCAAAAATGAAACTGATCGAGCGCGGCTCGCGTATATCCCCAATCCAACAAAAAGGGATGCCGACGCCCCTGGCGCCGACGCCAATGCTTCAACAACGCGAAACAATCCGGCACATCCCACGCAGTCAAAACGCGAAAATGGAACTCGTGGGCACCTTCAAACCGCCGCACGCGCTTGCGCACATCCCTAAAACGCCGTCCTCTCGCCGCAACAATTTGCGCCGGATCGTAAACGTATTCCGCGTCTTTATCGCGCAGCGCAAACTGTCCGGTATCTACATATTTGGCATCACAGGCGTCTAACCACAAAATTCTCGGCAAACGACCGCCCTGATGAGATGCGAGTTTGTCGATAACTCTTTTCAGCGTATCCGCATCACAGGGAACGGGAGGCAGCAGTAAGTCAACGCCTTCTGGACGCTGTAAAAATAAACACGTACTCCCCGCAATTTCATCGACACACACAATCCGATTGGGTGCGAGACTAAAGGCACAGAGAAAAGGCGGAAAATAACACCAGGCCCGTTTGTTTGCCCGCAAAAACACATCGCGCAAATACTCGCCGTGTGTGGGATCAACAGGATGCCCGATCACCTTATCGCCGCCTTTTGCATTCAGCCGTGTACAGTGCCCCGTGATATTTGTCAGCCACAAGAGGCTGTGGCTTCCCCGTCGAAACAAGGCGAATCATCTGACTGACCCCACCCAATACCTGGGCACCGACATACTCATTAAAATCTGGTATGACTTCCACAGGCGCAAAGCCCATCTCTATCAATGAGCCAACCGCCCGCGCTATCTCGTCCGGTGAACGACGGCCAAAACTGACAAATCCCTGCTTGCCCACCTCGGGCACCAGTGCAGAAGCTCCACGCGACACAAAAAGCGACAAACCGGGCAATGTGTAGGGCGGATCGGTAAAAAACACATCCATTTTTCCACACAGATCAGCCGGAATATCTTCGCGCAAATCGCGTGCGATCACAGTGATAGACAATCCTTCGCGTTCACTGACTACACTTAAAAAATCAACGAGCCGCCCATCGCACTCCAGCACCACCACCTGCCCGAGAACAATCTCCAAATGTTGTGCCAGCAAGCCCACCGCCACCGACGTCAAATCGTCGTCCCCCAGAACGAGCAGATTTCGCCCTTCGAGTGCATCGTGTTCGTACAAATACACAGCGCGCCTTAAAACAGTCTCGGGCGTTGCATGGGACTGATCCAGTTTGACATCGACCTTTGGCCGCCTCTCAGCAATATCTGCAAGACATTTGCAAATATCTTTCAAAACCACAGGTATGGGAGGTACGCCCGGACGCGCAAAGCGTTTGCGGCACGAAAGCCCCAACTCCGATTGCACAACACTCAGACCCTTACCTGTGAGCGAAACCCCACCTTTTCGCGTCAAAATACCTCTCTTTTCCAATTCGCCCCGCACAGCGGCAACCACGGGAACGGGCAAGCCCACCTCCTGGGCGACATTGCGAATGGGAATCTGCTCAGACATAAAAACCGTTCGCAGAATGCTACGCACGCCCTCGGCACCTTCGGCCAGCCGCGCCTGGGTTGCCACCTCGTGCAGCAAGTCAGGTGAAAAATTGGACCTATGCCGTTTCGGAATCCGTGTTATCGTCTGCCTCCTCGCTCACAACCTCGAGATCATCGTCCCGAGCAAGCAAATTTTCATTATCCTTGCGATGTCTTAAAATCACATACATCAAACTCAGTCCCGACGCATAAGTCGCCTGGACATACGCAACCACAATACCCGTAATCACAATGAGCATCACCCCGAGGATACCACCACCCCAGACCTCGGCGCCCAACGGTGTCCCCGGAGCGGGCAAACTCGCAAACAATTCATCCCATTTCTCTGGAACAAACAAGAGATAGTGCGACGCCACATAAAAAAGATTGACCAGTTTAACATCCATAAACAAACCGCACGCCCAGGCAATCAGACCAATCGCAGCCATGGTCAAAGCGCCCATCACCATCAAACCAACCCACACCGCAAAAACCATCCACACCGCGTACAAAACCAATCGCCAGGGCTGTGACCACGTCAGTGAAAACGACTGTATCACAACATCTAAAATATCATACCCCTCGGTGCCCACAATAGCTGGCGACATAATCACAGCAACAACAAATACCAGACCGATAAACACAGCTAACAATGCCGCAAAAAAAATCGGAATAAAACACAGCGCGAAAACTATCTCTCCTACCGAAGGAATCCAGCCGGCAACCCACCCTATGACAATGCCGCCAACCACAAAAAGGGCAAACAGAGCAAACACCGCAACGGGGCCAAACAGCACGGCTTTCCAGCGCGCGCGCGCAAATCGCCAGGCATCGCCAACCGAATAAAAATCATCGCCCCGCAGTTGCTGAAAAGTGATCTTGCACATCATACTGGTCGTTATAAACACCACCGACAGAGCAAACACCATACCCAAAATGTGCAACCCCGTGCCAAACAGATCAAATTCACCGAGCGTTGCGCCAGGGAATAAACCATAGCGCTGCCACAGGCTCCCACTGCCCGCGCGGATATGCGCGATCAGCAACAAAACCGAATAACCCGCCCAGGCCACGAACAACCCCAACAGGCAATCGCACGCAGCGAAAAATATCTCGAATATCGAAATGCAGATTCATATTACTCCTTACTGTTCAGATGGTGCCTCTTGCTGGTTCAAATTGAGCACCTCTCGAACCGCAGTCAGAAAATCGCGCAATTCCATGTGCGATGTTCGCGCTTGCGCGGGTTTGCTGCGCACACCCGGAGGCAGGGGCACCTGCCTGAGCATGACCTGGCGATTCCCGCCTTCGCCCACCTTTACGGCATAACATCCCTGTCCCAATCCCATCGGCCATGGAGATCCAAAATCGTCGCGCTTTGAAAGAAACAGCACGGTCTCTTGCCCCGCCAAAAACTGCGGCATACCTGGCACATGCATGCGTTGCTCTTCCCATTCACCGCCGGGCAAAGTCAGCACCATTTCTGAATCAGCCTGCCCTTTGACCACCTCCATGACTCTAAACCGCGTTTGTGTAAAAATACCCTCTCGATCAGCAAAAACTGCATTTTCGCGCGTGAGACATTTGACATATACAATAGTCTGCGCGGTTTCGCACATCTCTTCAAAGACAAACGTCTTCACAGTTGTCGCCCAGGCAGATGTCCACCCCATCGCCATCAACATCAAACCCGCAAACAATCGTTTAATCATTTTCCTACCTCCTGAAAAAAACATCAATTAGTAAACATCTCAAATATCATCTCTTATACATCTCAAAAGACAAACAGTTGCAAAACTACAACCCAAGCGATTCAAACACCTGCGCTGCCAATCTCAACGCCTCCTCGCGTTGCGTCACACGCCCTTCTAACTGGGCATCTTCAACAGCTCGCAACACCTCCTTAAACGCGGGACCGGGATTTTTTCCCATCGCAATCAAATCGTGTCCATTAATCAGCGGAACAGGTCTGATTTGTTCTGGCTCCAGAGTCTCGAGCGCAATCTTACAAAACGCATAATTGTCCAACTCGCCATGGCTCGACAAACAATCGATCCGATGCAACATCAGATGATCTTCAAACCGATCTGTACGCAAAAACCGCTTCAACGTACTCGGACGCATCTCCCGCACATGCACAAATTTGTGGTGATCTGCCACCAATGCCGCAATATGCTTTGTCTGTTCCGACGAGAACCGCAACCTTCTGCAAATCTCCTCGGTCATCTCGCGTCCAACTTTTGTATGATTGTGAAACCGAATCCGATCTCGCACCTCATAGGTAGGAGGCTTACCCACATCGTGCAACAAAATACCCATCGCCAATTCTACAGAGGGATTCCGCATCAAACCCAACATAATCAGTGTATGGGTCAACACATCGCCTTCGGGATGAAACTGAGGTGGTTGAGGCACGCCATCCATCGCAACAACTTCGGGCATAAAAACCGCCATCAATCCCAAATCAATCAGCCAGCGCACCCCCAAAGGCGCGCCCCCCTCGGTCAAAATTTTGACAAATTCATCGCGAACGCGCTCAAGACTTATGAACGCGATACTCGCGCTCAGTGTTCCAATGACCTCTCGCGTCTTCTCCTCAATGGGCCAGTGATACCGACATGCAAAGCGAATCGCGCGCAACATACGCAATCGATCTTCACTGAATCGAGCATGCGGATTGCCAATCGTGCGGATCACCTTTCTCCGGAGATCAGCCTGTCCCCCCACATAATCGAACACGGCATCGGCCACCGGATCGTAAAACATCCCATTAATAGTAAAATCGCGCCTCTTCGCGTCCTCTTCTTCATCCACAAACACCACACCATCGGGATGCCGACCATCGGAATACGCCAGATCGCGGCGAAAACGCGCCACCTCATAAGTATAATCGCCCAACCGCACAATCACCACCCCAAAATGCGCCCCAACCACCTGTGCATGCGGAAAAATGCCGATCACCTGTTGGAGATCGGCATTTGTGGCAATATCGTAATCGCGGGGCACCTGCCCCATCAACATGTCGCGCACGCATCCACCGGCCCACAAAGCGCGAAAACCCCGCGCCTGCAAACGACGCACAATTTCCAACGCGCCCGTGCGTGCATCCTGGTCATTCGTCACATCAAATCACCTCTTACCTATCATCACTCCTCCACCGTCACCCGCTGAATATGCGCGCCCAAACTGCGCAAGCGCGTATCAATTTGTTCGTATCCGCGATCAATCTGTTCGATATTTCTAATCACACTTTGACCCTCGGCACACAAAGCCGCAATAATCAGTGCCATACCCGCCCGGATATCGGGACTCGACAAATGTTCGCCATAAAGTTTTGACGGCCCCACCACCACCGCGCGATGCGGGTCACAAATCACAATTTTTGCGCCCATATCGATGAGACGGTCCAACCAGTACATGCGCTGCTCAAACATCTTTTCAAAAAACAGCACCGTACCCCGTGCCTGTGTCGCCAACACAATGGCAATACTCATCAAATCGGGCGGAAAACCTGGCCACGGATCATTGTCAATGCGCGGAATCGCATCGCCCACATCCGGCATAATCTCCAACTTCTGAAAGGACGGCACCACAATATCCTGTCCATCGACCTCAACTTCCAGCCCCAATCGCCGAAACACCATCAAACTCTTGCGCATATTTTTGGGCGCAGCATTGACAATGCGAATCTCGCTATTGGTCGCCCCCGCCAACCCAATAAAACTGCCGACCTCCATATAATCTGGACCTATTGTATGCGTTGTTCCACTGAGATTTGACACGCCATCAATAACCAGTTCATTGGTCCCAATACCCGAAATTTGGGCACCCATACTATTCAGCATGAAACACAATTCCTGCACATGAGGCTCTGAAGCCACATTGCTCAAAATAGTCGTCCCCCGCGCAAGAACCGCTGCCATCACGGCATTTTCTGTACCGGTTACACTGCGTTCGTCCAAAAAAATGTCCGCCCCCACAAGACCTCTGGGCACCTTAAAATCATAAATATGATTGGTGTGGAACCGCACGCCGAGTTCTTCCAGAGCAATCAAGTGTGTATCGACCCGCCGCCGACCAATGCGGTCGCCCCCAGGTCGCGGAATCGTCGCCTGTCCAAAACGCCCCAACAACGGACCCGCAAACATAAAACTACCGCGCACTTTTCGGCACAAATCGGCCCGCAACACAGACTTGCGGACCTCCCGTGTACAAATAGTCAACTCGTGATCACCCGAGTAACTAACCTCTGCCTCCAAATCGCGCAAAATTTCGATAATAATAGCAATATCGCCAATTTCAGGCACATTTTTGAGCACCACAGGTTCTTCTGTCAATAAGGTCGCCGCCAAAAGAGGTTGGGCCGCATTCTTATTGCCAGCAGGAACAACAGTTCCAGATAAAGGACGCTCGCCTTCTATAACAAATTGTTCCATAAAAAACGTCTCCAATCAATCAAACGGAGAATATAAAATAAATAGCTTCGTGGTCATGTCTATCATAGTACAGATATGGAAATATTTCAAGAGTAAAAAGTAGAATCAGGATTTTCAGGATGAAAGGATAAACAGGATGAAAATCAAAGGCAAAACCTTCTGGATCGCGGCTAACACCCTGCCGCGATGACGCACGGGACGGCACGAGGACCGTCCCCTACCTACTTCACACCCCTCTCCATCTCCCAATACAACTGTCCACACCCAGCCGCAATATCATCTCCCTTGCTATAGCGAACAGTTGCTGTCAATTGTGCCTGAGACAAAATATTTACGAATTGATCAATTGCTTTCTTAGGGGGGCGTTCATAGCGCGCATCTTCAATGGGATTCCATGGTATCACATTAATTTTACATGGAATATCGCGCACGAGGTCAATCAGCCTGTGTGCATCTTCGACTGTATCATTAAACCCGTGCAACAACACATATTCAAATGTCACCCACCGTCTGACCTGATCGTAATAGGCTCGCACTGCGGATAGAAGTTCTGCAATAGGCCACTTGCGATTGATCGGCATAATCTCTGACCGCTGTTCATCTGTCGTCGCATTGAGCGACACAGCCAATCCAATTTTGAGTTTTTCTCTCGCAAGTTTTGCAATACCCGGCACATGACCGACCGTTGACAACGTAATGCGACGTATGCCCACAGCCGCCCCATAATCCAGATTGATCAGCCGAATAGCCCGAATCACCTGGTCGAAATTCAGCAGGGGTTCTCCCATCCCCATCATCACTACATGCGTCAACTCATCGTCTTTCGCGCGCAAAAACCGCTGTGCATACAACACCTGCTCAACAATCTCTGCCCCCGTCAAATTGCGAATCAACCCCATGCGTGCGGTCGCACAAAATTGACAATCGAGCGGACATCCCACCTGCGACGACACACACAGCGTGCGGCGCTTGCCATCCCACATCAGCACACTTTCGATAAGCCGTTTATCGGGCAACTCAAACAAGAACTTGACCGTATCTGTTGACGAAGACCTCAATTCGCCAACGCAATTTAATCTCAAAAGCGTAAATTGCTCATCGAACCGCGCGCGCACGATTTTGGACAAATTCGTCATCGACTCAAAATCCGTGACACCCTTATTATAAAGCCAGTCAATCAACTGCCGGGTTCTGTACCGCTCCAGGCCCATATCGGACACATGCTGTGCCAATTCTTCGGGAAACAAACCCTTGAGTTCAATTTTTTCAGCATTCATTGTATATTATATCCTCGCTATTGATCAACCTCCAGCCTCCGACAGTTCAATTTACCCAGCTATGCTGATCGCGTCAAGGCCACAGCGCGCGTATTACAACATATAGCAGAAGTAATTTTACGACCCCTATATAATGCGGTTGACGTACATAGCGAGATGGTTTATTGTTTGGCGCACATTCAGTCGGTAATAATTGAGAACGTTTACGAGGGTCCCTCCCCACATGCCAGTTCGCGCTTATAAAGGTCAGCCCAAATCCCCCAAACAACGATGGGTCTTCTTCTGCTTACTAATATCCGTCAGTATGCTCTTTGGCCTTGGCAAAGGACCGGCAAAAGATGAACCCATCGCAAAAATGACTGAAGAAAATCCCGCAGAACCCGTTTCCGTTGAAGCAGACCTCATCCTGCCACTTACCCCTCCTCCAGAATCCAAATCCACCAGAACTGTGGGATATATCGCCAATAAAGAAAATCTCACCGAAGCCCTCATGAGCGAAAATATCTCACGCGCCGATGTTCTCGAGCTTATCGATGTACTGCACAGAGATATTAAACGCGCGTCATTCAATCCCAATATTGTTCGGCGTGGGGATCGCTATGAACTGGTAATCGACAGCCGATCTACCATACAGCACCTGAAATACACCAGACAGGGTGACCACGAAACGCAATTTATTGTCGAACGCATAAATGGCCAACTCAAAGCCAGACAAGAAAACCTGCCATTGAAGCAAGAGGCCATTATTGTATCTGGCCACATAAAAGATAACATCTGGAACGCGCTTCGTGAAACCGGTGAAAGCCCGGCCCTACTGTGTGACAAACTCGAATACGTATTTGAATATTATATCGACTTTTACAACGACTGCAGAACAGGCGACCAGTTTACGTTTGCCGTTGAAAAACTCTACAACAAATCCGGTGCCTTTGTTCGTTATGGCAATATTCTCACAGCCCAATACAGGGGCACCAAAGAATCTTTTCAAGCATTTCTCTACGTTGATCCCAAAGGAAACAAAAATTACCACGACTCTAAAGGCCGCTCACTCCAGGCACTTTTCTTGCGCAAACCCCTGAACTTTACCCGCATCAGTTCCCCATTTACCAGCCGTAGATATCATCCCATTCTAAAAAAATATACGCGCCATCACGGCGTAGATTACGCCGCGCCCTACGGCACAAAGGTCTGGGCTATTGCCAATGGCAAGGTCGCTTTTGTCGGACGCAAAGGACCACTTGGCAACTATATCGAAATCGAACACAGCAATGGCTATAAAACCGGTTATGGTCATCTGAGAGGATTTGCGCGGGGCCTGAAAAAAGGACAGCGCGTCAACCAAAAACAAACCATCGGTTATGTGGGTTCAACCGGACGCTCCACAGGCCCACACTTGCACTTCAACTTTTACGCCACAGTAAATGGCAACTACAAACTGATCAACCCAACGCGAAAAATCAATCGCCCCGCGGGCCAACCCATTCCCGAAAAATATATGGCGTATTTTCAGCAGCAGCGCGATCAGTACTCCGCGCTCTTAGATCGCAAAAATGGTTCGATTGTCACCACCTCATTACCCTTAAGAGTCGTAGCAGAGTAAATATCAGACACTCTTCTCGCCTCCCCGGATAAACAAATACTATAACCGTGATTATTCACGGTCTTTTTTTTCGAGTTATCTCATGAAAGTCGCCTATTTCGACTGCTTTGCCGGCATCAGCGGCGACATGACCCTCGGCGCGCTCGTCGATGCGGGTCTGTCTTTTGCCGCCTTGAAATCCGAACTCGACAAACTCAGTGTGCGCGAATTTACCCTCTCCCAGCGTCGCGTGGAAAAACACGGCATTGCCGGCACCAAAATCGACGTCAACGCTCGGGAAGGCCACGTCCACCGGCACCTGAAAGACGTACTTAAAATCATCAACAGCAGCTCAATATCGGCCTCTGCAAAAGAAAAAGCCGCGCGCGTTTTTCAAAAACTCGCCGAAGCCGAAGCAAAAATCCACGGCACCACCATTGAAGCGGTTCACTTCCACGAAGTGGGCGCAGTAGATGCCATCGTCGATGTCGTCGGCGCTATCGTCGGCCTCGAACTTCTCGAAATCGAAACGATCTACGCCTCCAAATTCCGATTTGGCTCGGGCCACACGCGGGGCGCACACGGGGCAATGCCCGTCCCGGTTCCAGCAGTCGTAGAAATGACAAAAGGCTTTCCAGCAGAACGCACAGATATCCCGTATGAACTCGTCACCCCCACTGGTGCGGCCCTCCTCACGGCACTCGCCTCTAATATTGGCGAAACCATTCAACTTCGCACAGAAAGCACGGGTTATGGCGCCGGCACGCGCGACGTCGAACAGGTCCCCAACCTCCTCCGCATTGAAATCGGCGAACTCGTCGCAGATCCACAGACCGATTTACCCGTTCTACTGGAAACAAATATCGACGACATGACCCCTGAAATTTACGGCTACCTCATCGACCGCCTGCTCGAAGCCGGTGCTCGCGACGCCTTCCTCACCCCCGTCATCATGAAAAAAGGGCGCCCAGGCATTCAACTCACTGTCCTGACCGACCCCAACAAAGAAACCGAACTCACCGAACTCATCTTTTCAGAAACCACCACCCTCGGCATTCGCCGCCTGCCCGTTCAACGCCACACCCTTGAACGCCGCACAGACACCGTCCAAACCCCGTATGGACCCATCCGCGTCAAAATCGCCGACATTGGCGGCAAACAGCGTATCACCCCCGAATACGACGACTGCGCCCGCATCGCACGCGAAAAACAGGTGCCGATACTCGACGTTTACAAGGCTGTCAATTTATCATAACGCACGTATAGCTACCCCTCCCCCGCCTCTCCCCGTACAGGGAAGGGGAGACATACTCTCCCCTTCCTCGTATTACCGCTCCAGAAGATCCTCTTTCACAGCCCGCAGGATCTCCGCCTCGATAATATATCCGAAAGCCAAAAGGGTGTCAACGAACCCTGAGTCACAAATATAAACAGCCTTTTTTAAAACTAATGTAATAGACAGTTGCGAGAACTGAATTCACCTGCTATTTTACCAGAGAACTCTATGGAACTAAAACAGCGGAGGACATAATGAAACTCTGGTATGACGAACCAGCGGAAAATTGGAATCACGCCTTGCCCGTAGGAGGTGGAAAACTCGGTGCCATGGTATTTGGTGGGGTGAGTAATGAACGCATACAAATGAACGAAGACTCGATCTGGGCGGGACCTCCCGTACCCAAATCACCACCGGGCGCACAACAAGTCATCGCACGCGCGCGCCAACTGCTCTTTGAAGGCCAATACACCGAAGCGCAGGACCTCGTACAAGAAGGCGTCATGGGAGAACGCATAGTACCGCGTAGCTATCAGACACTGGGCGATCTGCTCATCGAACAAAGCGGCGTCGAACAACACACCGATTACCGCCGCGAACTCTCACTAAACTCCGCAATCGCCACAACGCGATGGAATGCAAATGGCGTCGCATATCACCGAGAATTATTTGCCACTGCAATCGACCAGGCAATAATCTGTCACATCGCATCGGACAAAGCAGGCGCAATATCGTGCCGAATATCTTTTCATCGGGAAGAGAACGCGCAATGGTCGGGCATATCTGAAAACACACTACTCATAACTGGCCGTGCGGGACACGGAGAAACCCATCCCGGCGTAAAATTCTCTGCGGGCATCAAAGCAATTGCCGAAAATGGGCGCGTCCAATGTGCCAACGACACCCTCATCGTCGAAAATGCAGACGCAGTCACAATCGTCGTCTGCGCCGACACCGACTACAACTTTGAAGACCCCTACACGCCCCTGACACACGACCTGAAAGCCTCCGCGATATCCACAATTGATAGTGCGCGTCCCTATCCCCGCGTAAAACGCGATCATATCCGGGATCACAACAATTACTTTGACCGATGCGCCTTCTCCCTCGGAAATGACAAATACGACAACATCCCCACAGACCGCCGACTCGCCGAATTCGAACACACATCGGACCCCGCGCTTGTCGCACTCTACTTCAACTTCGGACGCTACCTCACAATCTGTTGCTCGCGCCCGGGCAGTTTATGCGCCAATCTACAGGGCATCTGGAACCAGGAATACGAAGCCCCGTGGAACAGCGATTACCACATCAACATCAATATCCAGATGATCTACTGGCTCTGTGAACTCGTCGGCTTGCCCGAATGCCATGAACCATTTCTGGAATTCGCAGACAAACTCCGCGACACAGCCCGCCAAACAGCAACAGAAGTCTATGGCTGTCGCGGAACCGCAGCGCACCACACAACAGATGCGTGGCGATTCACCGACCCATTGGGAAAGGTACAATACGGCATGTGGCCCATGGGCTGCGGATGGAACAGCAGGCACTTTGTGGAACATTGGGAATTCAACGGATCAGAAACATTCCTGCGAGACCAGGCCTGGCCGGTTGTGCGAGATGCCGCCCTGTTTTACCTCGACTGGTTGGCAGAAGATCCAAAAACCGGCAAACTCGTATCCGGTCCCTCCTCTTCACCTGAGAACCGCTTCCTCGCGCCGGGCAATCAAGACGTATGCAACCTCGTCATGGGACCCAGCATGGACCAGCAGATAATCTGGGAAACATTTACAAATTGTCTGCGCTGCGCCGAGATCCTATCTCTCGACGACCCCATTATCGACGACATAAAAAACGCATTATCCCATCTCGCGGAACCACAAATCGGTACTGATGGACGCCTGATGGAATGGACAGAAGAATTTGAAGAACCAGAACCGGGGCACCGGCATATTTCACACATCTACGGCGTGTATCCCGGCTTCCAACTCGACAACCAGCCCGATTTCTTAGCCGCTGCGCGCAAAAGCATTGAACACCGTCTCGCACACGGCGGCGGACACACAGGTTGGAGCAGGGCCTGGCTGATCAACGTGTGGGCGCGCTTGAAAGACGCAGATCGCGCCTGGGAAGACGTGCGGCAACTGCTCATACGCTCGACACTACCCAATCTATTCGACAACCATCCACCATTTCAGATGGACGGCAACATGGGCGGCGGCGCAGGCATTGTGGAAATGATATTGCAAAGCCATCACAATGCTATTGAACTATTTCCCGCACTACCAGACGCCTGGACAGAAGGCAACGCAGAAGGACTGAGGGCAAGGGGTGGATTTATTGTAGATTTACAATGGGAAAACAGCGAAAAATCCGCGCACATAACTTCCCTATTGGGCAATCCCATCCGCATGCTATACAAAGGATCTATGCGCGCAGTCAACGAAGACCGGACGGTCATCGCGGAGGACCGGGGGGAAATAGCGTTTCAAACCGAAAAAGGAAAAAGCTACAATATCATGCTCGATGCATAGTGCAATTATTTAAGCTCACTGGATCGCGGCTAAAAACATGCCGCGATGACGGCTTTGTCGATGTCATCATCTCCCAATAATTAACCCATCGGGATCGACCTCATCGCGCAAAATGCGCAACTCTTCTTCTGAGGGCGGCACAGTCTCTGTGACATTAGCCACCTGACCCAACTCAAACCCGGTATTTCTCTGCACCTCATCAAACGTCATGCCGGGGTGCAAATTCTCGACCTGCATGCGACAGGTATCTTCATCAAAACTCATCACAGCCAGATCCGTAATCACGCGATAAGGTCCCCCGCCTTCGGGCAACCCCGCAGCCTCGCGCGCACCGGGCCCAGTCAGAAAACCGGGCGTCGTCAAAAAATCGACCTCTTCCACAAAACGACGGCGATCGTGCTGTGTAATAACCAGCGTACGCCAGCAAAAACTCGCAAAATCATTGGCACCTCCGCTACCCGGAAAACGCACGCGCGGTTTTTTGTAATCACCAATAACCGTAGAATTTAAATTCCCATACACATCGATCTGGGCACCACCCAAAAACGCGTAATCCATCACACCCCGCTGACACGTCTCCATAATATCACACATACTCGTCGCCATAAGCGCCCGATGTGTCGTGCGCGAATCGCCCACAGAAATAGGCATCGCGGGCAACATCGGCGCCAAACCACCCGCTTCAAAAGCCACCAAAAGCCCCGGCGCATGCGTCTTTTGCGCCAGCATCGCCGCAGCACACGGTGCCCCTGTTCCCACCCCAACGGTCGCCCCATCCTCCAGCAACCGGGACGCCACACAAATCATCAATTCTATTTTGTTGTACATAACTATAGCCTTCAGTAGTCAGCCTCCCCTCTCTAAATTCTGCTGAGAGGTTAGAAGGACTGCTATAATTCAGTGTTCAGTTATCTACTCTATTCCTTTTATTTTTATTTCTCAAAGTCTAATTCCTCTTGTATTTCCCTTTTCTGGTCTTGTGTCTTACCGTACAGTTTCTGAACGGATTTCTCAAAATTCTCAAAAGAAAGTTGGCGATTGAGAAACCATTTTTTATGATTCTTAAGATACTTTTCTCTGATTTTTTTTCTATTCAAATCTAAAGGAACGCGCTCCATTCGAGGGTCTATACTATCAAATCCGGTAAATTCACTATTCAGACGTTCCTCAATCATTTTAACATAGTCTGGGTTTAATTCGATCCCAATGCAATTCCTGTTTAATTGTTGGCAAACCCTTAAGGTCGTGCCACTACCCGAGAATAGATCCAAGACCAAATCTCCCTCATTGGACGACGCCAGTACCATCCTTTCGATTAAACCTTCTGGTTTCTGAGTGGGATGATTTTGTCTATTTTCATTGCAATAATGCACATGGGAAAATTGCCATACATCTCCAGGATTTGCTCCTCTCATGTTGTTGCGTTCTCGATAATATTTCTGAGGTACTCTTATATTATCCAAGTTGAACTTGAACACTTTGCTCTTGGTGAACATTAGCATATCATCATGCCTTGGGGAGAAACCCTTTGTCTTTCCCATTCCTTGTGTATAGTGCCAGCAAATCCAACTATTGAAACACATCTGGAGTTTGCGATCAAGTATATCGTACAAATAAGAAATAAATCGAAAACCCATAAACACATAAATGGTTCCCGTTGGCTTAAGAATTCTACAGGCTTCCGTTAGCCAGCGAGTTAAGAACTTGAGGTACTCTTCATATTCCTTCAAGTCGTAATTATTGCCATATTCTTTGCCTAAGTTATACGGTGGATCAGCAATGATAAGATCTACCGATTCATCTGGGATATCAGGTAGCTTTTCCAGCGCGTTCCCCTCAATAATTTGTAAATGACTCATTTGTTTTTTCTCCATTAAAAAATCTAAAAATCATCCGTCGTGCTTGATCCAACTATACCTTATGGCAAGGTTTAGCCAATCCTGAAGCGTTTTTCTGCTGGAACTGAGATATTTGTAATCTAACAATTGACAAAATTCCCAAGTTGTTCTCCTCTCCAAAGAAATATAATGAATGTCTTTCACCTGAATTTGTCCAGTTCCAAGGGCTGGGTTGTAATTGAAATCTTTTGCAGATAGGTACTTGAGATCATAAGCGTTATAGGCAACCACTTCCATTATTCCGTCCATTAACCCCGAAGCCGGATTCCTCGTTGAATAAACTCGATGTTTGAGCGAAAGGATCACAAATATGCAGTCTGGATCCTCAACATATGCAGAACGGATACGACCAAAGGAAGTAATATTGGGTGATTTGCCGCTGGATTCAATATCCTCGGATGTAGCCTTAACATCCACTTCCGCCGTAACACCTGATCCGACCTTCCCTTCCTTTCTAAACTGAAGAATAATATCTGCTCTGTGAAGGCGTTCTTGGGCTTCGACATGGATCAAATAGTATTTGTTATCCTGATTCTTCAAAACCTCCTGGAATGTCTCAATGGCCCAGGCCTCAACAAAAGGCCCAGCAATTTTGTTGATGTTTTCCATGGGTAATCCCAGCCTGAGGTTCGTATTGATGATAATTTTGTTTTTGCCATTTTTAATTGCTTCTTGAATGATTGACTCTACTGAAGAAGTCACAAACTCTGAATACCCTAAATAGTCTTCACTTTCCTGTGGAATTTTAAACTCAAGCTCATCGTATTCCATGAAAACTCCTATGTGGTTGTATCTATTCTACCATCCAATACAGGATTAGTAGTACTATAACTGACTACTCGCTACTATTCTCCAACCTCCGCAACTCCGCCAGCCGCTCTTTTCCACCGCAAATCTCCAGATAGTCCTCAAAACAATCGACACCATACAAATACTTATCCAGAAACACGCGATATGCCGCCACATCTCGCTCTGCGTCCAACCACGCTTTGAGATGCACCTCATCCGAAAAATACTCCCCAGCCATATTGCCAGGGTACGATCCATAAGGCACATGACACACCGCATCAACACAAAAAGCTGGAATCGCGGTCGCATTTGGATCGCTGCGAATCTCATCTGTACTCACAATGCGCTCCGCACTCACAATCACATGTTTGGATGCACGCGACAAATCCCAATCAGCCACCGTAATACCCCGAATGCGACAATTGCCAAACAAATCACTCTCATGCACATGAATAAGCGCCACATCGGGATACAGAGCCGGCACAGCCGTCAACGATTTACCTGTAAAAGGACA
>JAGWBW010000063.1:0-9781 GCA_021295695.1 Candidatus Latescibacterota bacterium | reverse complement strand
GCCGACAACCCGCGCGCTTCCAACCCCAAAATATATGCCGCATCCAACCGCGAAAAAATCTGCTTCCCCGTACGCGTACCCGCCACCAAAATCTGAAAATCGTGCGTCGTCGTATGCCCGGCAAACCCCAGATTTGTTCGCTCCTGCCGCACAACCTCGTGCAAAAGAGCCGTCGCAATCCTGTTCCCACCAAACCCACCAGAAGCCAAATAATCGCCGTCGTGCACAAACCGGGCAACAGCATCAGACACAGACATCAGTTTATCTGTCAATGCGCCCTTCTTCTCTCGAAAAAACGCCCGTGCAACATCTGGATCGGGATCTGTAAACAGCGGTCCGCGACCTATATTTTCAGAACTCGTCATAGTAATTCGCCCTTAGCAATCAACAAAAACCTCCTGGATCGCGGCTTTAAGCATGCCGCGATGACGGATGTCTTTTCACACTTCACACTTCAAAGTGCTGTCCAACCGCCATCCACCAGCAGCGTATGCCCCGTAATAAGATCCGCAGCCGGACTGGCCAAAAACACCACAGCACCCACCACATCTTCGGGCTGTCCCACGCGCCCCAGAGGAATGCGAGAAAGCAAATCCTCGCGCAACGCCTCATTATCAAACGTCGATTGTGTCAACGGCGTCAAAATAAACGTCGGACCCACGGCATTCACCGTAATCTGATAGGGTGCCCACTCCACAGCCAACACCCGCGTCAGATTCACCACACCGGCCTTACTCGAACAATAAGCCGCGCGTTTGTAATAACCCACCACCCCATTTTGCGACGCAATATTCACAATTTTGCCACCACCCGTCTCAATCATCGACCGCGCCACGCGCTGCGACATAAAAAACAACCCCTTCAAATTCACATCCAGCACCCCATCCCAATCTGCCTCTGTCACCTCGAGCGCGTCCCTGGGAATATTCACACCCGCATTATTCACCAAAATATCAACCCGACCATACGTATCGATAACCCGGCTCACCGCCGCATCAATACTCTCCTGATCCGGCAATTGCAATCCCAATGGCAATGCCCGTTGCTCCAAATCTTCAATCGCCTCGCACACCTCATCCAACATACCGATCTTCTGCGGCACCTCACACACCGCCACATCGGCACCCACCTCAGCCACCGCAATCGCAATCGCCCGCCCAATGCCCGAACCCGCACCCGTCACCAGCACCACCTTATCATCCAATCGCATACTGGGCAAAACCATCACGCCCTCTCCTTTCACGAAGAAAAAGAAATCTCATTCTCCGTATGCCGGCAAGAAATATCATCCCCACCGCGAAAATTTCTACACCCCCAGAATGTACCATAGCGCCCCTTGCGCTGAACCATATCCCCGCCACATTTTGGGCAAACAGGCAACCACGATTCACAGTCGGGATCCAGACATAATTTGAAGCGCCCCACGCGCTGCATCGGATTGCCACATGCTTGACATCCGCTCTCAGTATGATTGCACAACGGATAATTGCTACAACCGTAAAACGACTTTCCCTGCACGGCAACAAGCGTACCCGTCTTGCACTTCACACAGCGAATGCGCTCAAAAGACGCCTGCGTCAAACTGGTCTCAAAATCATCCAGCGCCAGCGGATATTTATTCTTCAACAACTCGACCAAAAACTCAGAAGCATTGGTCATATCCCCAATCAAATACACGCGCTGTTTGGCGCGAGTCAGCGCGACATAAAACAAACGGCGCTCCTCCGAATATAGAAAAGGATCTAACGCAGGCAATAACGCTTCCAGCAAAGAATGAGAAGTCTTCTGCGAAGGAAAACCGTACTGACCGCGTTCAAGCCCCAACACCACCACATAATCCGCTTCCAAACCCTTCGCACCGTGAACCGTATTGCACGCAATAGACAAAGTGGGAAACCGCTTCCTCAACATCATCATCTGCGTGCCATTGGGCAAGTTAAAACGAAACCTGCCCAACAAATAAACCGAACTGCCTTCTTCTGCCCGCTCAGCGACATGCGCCAGCACACTATCCAGCCGCTCATCAAAATCCGCCTCTGAACCGCGACGCTTCTTCTCACGCAACAAAGAAACCGCGGAACCATTTACCATCGTGTGCGTGGTCAACGCCTTCTTAACCTGCGCCGGATTCTCAATCACAAACCGGGAGGCAACATCGCAAATACTATTATTAAACCGAAACGTCTTATCCAGGACCGTAATTTTAGTAGCCCCAAATTTCGCCTCAAATTCCGTAGTAAACCGAATATCACTACCCGTAAAGCGATAAATCGCCTGCCAATCGTCCCCCACGCAAAACAGAGAACACGCATCAACAGATTCTCTCAGCGCCCTGACCAACCGCGCACGCGGCTCGGATATATCCTGAAACTCATCCACCAGAATATATCGCCAGGGCGAAACAAAACGACCACCTTGCACATACGCAATTGCTTTGCCAATCATATCGTCAAAATCAATGTGTTTATTTTTTTCCAAAAACGCATCGTATTTCTCATAAATCGGCACCACAATTTTCAAAGCCTGCTGCTGAGCCAGACTCAGATGACCACCCTGGACAATCTCTGTCCAGGGTTGATCTGGACGAGGCAAATTGCTCTTAAATCGCCTCAACAAATCCGCGAGTAACGGCGTCAAATCGCGAATCGCACCAAACTCCCTCAGCGTATCCAGCATCTCCTCAGGCGAACGCGGATTAAATTGTACCCCAGCCTCTGCTAATTTTTTCTGCAAACCCGTCAACAAGCAGCCTTCGGTATATTCGTAGTGAAAAGTCTCAATCAAGCGCGTCCCGTGCTTCTCGTGCGTTCTGCGCTTCCATGCCATCCCCTTCTGATATTTCGCGCGGGAGACAAAAGGTGCCGTATTGCCATCGCGGTCTATACCCCAGTGCTCCAGATAAATACCGTAATCCGGAAGATAAAAATCGGGTTGGTACCGCCGATAATCCTGTCTCCGTGTCTCATGCTCATAATCGGCCTCGTATTTATATGCCACACCCAGCTTAAACAGATGATTGGCGATCCACAACTCACCCAGACCCTTTACCACCTCCCCCTGCAGCGTGCGAATCTCATTAGCAAAAATATATTCAAAGTACGCGCCTTCGGTCTCAAAATCAAAGCGATTAACCTCTTCATACCTGTAATAACCCAGATAATCCAGAACCCATTGTCTATAGGTCGGGATCTCAAGCAACGCCTCAAACCACTGATCCACATGCTTCTCCAACAACGCGCCATCTGTTGCCAGAGGAGAAATCGAAGGCTGCGCCTTTTCGACCGAAGCAATAATATCCTTGCCCAACTTGTGGAACGTACTCGCAACAACACCTTTTTCCTCCACGCGATCATTTAGTCGCTCCTGCATCTCTCGTGCCGCCTTATTCGCAAAAGCCAGCATGAGAATCTGATCGGGCCGTGCTTGCCCGCTCTTAACCAAAAAGCCCGCGCGCCCCACCATCGCACTCGTCTTGCCAGTGCCCGCACCAGCCAGCACCAGATTATTATCTTCGTCTATCACACAGGCATCGCGCTGACTCTCGCTCAGCGGATTGCTCTCCACCTGATCAAAATAAGTTGAAAACTGTTCTTTGAGACGATTCACATATTGCGCGCGAAAATCTTCCACCTGTTGATCATTCCAGTGTGCCACCTGCTGCACCAGAGTAAAATCAGCATGGCGATTGTAATCCAGAAAACCCACCGCCGGCACCTTGCGGAATTGATCGAGCATTTCCCGCGCCATCGTCCTGATCTTCAACAAACGGGAATTGCGCAGATAACCCGCATCCAGCAATCTATTAATCTCCTCGGCACACCGCTGCACCTCTGACGCGAACTTTTGAGCCTCCTCCACCCAACACCAATAATCCTGCAACCAGTCGAAAAACCCCTCCACCTCTGCTTTGGTCAACCCCTTCAACCGCTGCTCTCCGCGATCCGTCGGCAACACCAGCTCAAAAAACAGCCTCCCGCGATATAATACATCTTCTCGCGTCAAATTTTCAGTACACAAAGCAACGCGTTTACCGGCCCTCTCCAAAATCAGCCCATCAGATGAAATCAAAATCGTTGCCGACCGCGCGCCCAAAAGACGCATCGTCCAATGTGGGGTAATGATTCTGTTTTCAAGTGTATTCATCAGTATCTCAGTCAAAACAAAAGAAAAAGTCTCCTTACTTCGGAGACTTTAAAAAAATAATGAATGCGGTGTGCATAATTCCTGCTGTTGTGGTATAAATAGAGTTTTTCTATATATTTCCTTTTCATGCCTTCGGCGACTTCATTTTTTTGCGCGCCCAAAAAAATGAAGCAAAAAAAGGGCGCCCCTGCGGGGGGCTGGCACAGCGCAAACAGCTAAGGTACCTGCACGCCATGTAGTGACCTTCAAAGTTGGATGCAGACAAGAAGGATGCCGGTTGACGGAATAGCGCGCTGTGCATAATGGCTTTGATTGATAGCTTATCTGAAGTACTGAGTAATATCAATTCTTAATTTTTAATTCACTTCAATCATCTATCTCATCAAACCCATTCACAACCCGGCTGATCAACCCGTATTCCACAGCCTCATCGGGACTCATCCAATAATCTCGATCCGTATCTTCCACCACCTTTTCAAGCGGCTGACCGGTCTCATCGGCATACATCTCGTTAATCTTCTTCTTAATTTTCACAACTTCCTCAGCCGTGCGCCGCACATCTTCCGCCACCCCTTGAAACCGCAT
The DNA here is from genome assembly GCA_021295695.1 of Candidatus Latescibacterota bacterium. Taxonomy (GTDB): domain Bacteria; phylum Latescibacterota; class UBA2968; order UBA2968; family UBA2968; genus VXRD01. Next base: position 5,053 of record JAGWBW010000063.1, on the reverse strand, counting down.
TGAGGGCTGATGAATCATAATGCGCGAATTGGGCAAAGCCAGCCGATCTTCCTTATCTGCCGCCAGCATAATCACCGTAGCCGCACTCGCCGACAAGCCCGCGCTGATCATCTTAACTCTGGGACGGATAAACCGAATCATATCGTAAATCGCAAACCCATCGTACACACTGCCACCGGGCGAATTAATAAAAATTTTAATCGGTTCTTCCGAATCTTGATGATCCAAAAACAGCAACTGAGCCGTCACCTTAGCCGTCAACTTGTGATCCACGGGATCGGAAATCAAAATCGTACGCGCATCTATCAATCCCTTGTTCAAAATACCGTTTCTCGATGCGCCGTCTTCCTCTCTTTCCTCATCTTCGAGGATCATATCGTCCTCACAAATCATCCAGTCCTCCAAAAATAAAAATCAAAAAACTCGTTATCACCAATGGCTCAATTTATCCCATATCCCCATTTGAGTCAAGAGCCTTGCCGTTAATTTTTCTTTAAACGCCTAATCCACCCTCACCAACTTCACCTCCACGCTCTTGCCGTCCTGACACATAAACGCCACAACCGTCTGGTCCGACTGAACCCTTGCATCCGCCAGATCATACATGCCATCCAAAAGCCATTTTCCCCGCACCGTCACCTCAACCTGCCGGGGCATACTCGCCTGGTTGACAACCAACGAACCATCCTGACGGTGCGGCGTCTGGATCTCCCAACGCCACCCAAAATCCGGATCCGCAACCGAAAGCAATAAACCTTCCTCTACTTCCTGAACCATCACCAAACTCGGCAAAGATACAGCCACAACCGGACCATTTGCTGGCCTCGCATCCGCATCGAACAGCGCGTAACCCGTCGCCTTCATCCCCCGATGATGCACAATATGTGCCTCGCGATCTCGCTGCCACACATCGTATTCCGGTGAACTCGCAAACGCGCTTACCCTATCCGGCGACCTCTGAACCAGCACGGCATATTCATAAGATGCATCCTGAGGCGCGCTCCCATGATCCAGATACGCCAGTTCAAAAGTCCCTGTACCACCACTATCCCTGCCATAATTTTTAGAAACTTGCACCCCACGCTGCACCCGCAACTCGCCCCCATCGGGAACCACATACCCATTGCCCAGTGAATCCATCACCCACACCCTTTGCCCCTTTGTCCCTGAAAACGCATAAGGAATCCCCTGCACGCTCTCCCCATTCACCCCCGTAGGACGATTTTCAGAGATAGCCGCCTGAAACAGCGGCGTCACAGTCGCATGCCCGCCATCATCATTCTCAATACCCGACCCCAGACAAACGAGTAAATCGTCAAAACAGAACACCGTCTTAACCGCGCGAAAACTCGTATTGAGCCTCGTATCGTGCAACTTCAGCGCAAACACGCCATTTTGCCCTTCTATATTCACCCCACCCACAAAAGTCTCATCCGAAAAATTGCGATCGCGCCCCTCGTGTTTGAGCTGCTCATGACTCAGGCGAATCGCCGTCGTACCGGGCCACATACTCCAATCCCACCCATCTCGAACAATCCCACTCGCCTCCCGGCCAACAGGATCGCCACTCGCGTAAATCAGCATTGAACCATAGCTCAAATAACGACCGAGCGGATTATTCCTGCCCGACGACTCGTAATCCCACACGTATTTGCTCCACCCCTTCATACTCACCATCCACTCCCCACGCCGATGAATAGACAACGCGCCATAAGGCAGGGTCCAATGCCCAGATGGCGGAGCTTCTGATACATAACCCGCACTTGCAAAATCCGCCTGCAAATACATCAGCCGCACCGATACCCTCTCAAACAAATCTTCTATCAGCAACTGCGATTTCGGTTTCCAAAGCTGCATAAACGCGCCCGATAATTCTGCATCTACCGGAGCATAACTCAAAGCCACATACATATACGCTGGCAACAATTTGGTAGCCACCGCAGTATTCCGCGGAAAACGACCATTAACAGCCATTGAAATATCATACGTATTCGCCATAATCCTGGACGTCAACAGCGCCTGCTTTAAATTATCGCGCTTATCATCCGCCACCGCAAAAGGCGTATCGTGCAACAAATACACCAGCACAGAAGCCACATGAAAAGCATTTGGCGCATACCCACTCGCGTAAATACCCCGATGGTGAAAACCCACAAAATCCGGCTTAATCGTATCCAACCACCCCGGCGCAATAGATAGCGCATTATTCAGCCATGCCACATAGCGATGCATATTCGCCACTTTCTCGGGCGTATCCTCCATCATCAAAATACACAACAAGCGATACATCGCCACCGAACGCAAAAAATCCGCATTCGCGCCCGGCACCTGGGGATCTTCATATAACTCGCCAAACATACTGAACCATTTCAGCGTCGCCAATTCCCGATCCAGCCGCTCCGTATCGCCCAAAACGTCCCGCATCAAATACACCGCATGTGCATAGCCAGCAACCCGCAAAAACTCGTGATGCATCGCCCCAACACCACTGCCGTCAGCCCATCCCTGATCGTGCAAATAATCAAAGACATCTATCACCCGATCACGCGCCTCCTCATTGCCATTCAACCGATAATCCAGCGCCAGACGCAACAAAACCCCCTGAAAAACACTCTGAAAAAGGGGGTCATAAGGCGACAACTCGGCAAACAGGGGCTTCCCCAAAATGCGGTCATCCTCCCTCCGAATCTCGTAATCCGCCAGACTGCGATACCCGCGCCTTATATAATCTTCAAGCTCATTAAGCCGAATCCTCACAGGCTCCCGCTCATCGTCCTTCACCCCATCGCCCAGAACCCAGGCATCATACCGCCGGGCAATCGTCTCAAAAGCCTGTCTCTCATCATCGGTAATCTGCAAAGGAAGTGGACCCAGCAACCTGTTTTGACGCCACCGATATTCGCGGCTCCTATCTGCTCTATTCGCATTGACAAAGGGAACCTGTGCATCTGGAGATCGCCTGGGATGCATTCTCTCCACTAACTCCACCAGATCCAGATAAACAGTCCCGCTACTCAACGCACGAATCTCAAACGCCGTCACACGCCCATTTCGCGCCCCCTCATAAGACCTGTTCCGCGCATCATCCCGCAAATGGATCCACATCGCTCGCCAGCCCGTAAAATTCAAGCCAAACTCAAACTGATAACGCGGATTATTTGCTCCCAATTCAGATTCCGTGCCAAACCGAAATGTCAGCACCTCATCGAGCGCCTCCTCGTTATACACCCACGCCCGAAATCCTGTCAATCCCTTATTGCGTCCCGACACCGGGTCCGTGAACAAAAGCCGTCCGTTATTCTGCCATGTCCATTTAAGGGATTGCTGCCCCGCCTTATAACGCCTCGTCGAAAGCGAAACCTCGCTACCCGCATCTGCCTGATAGGTCTCGGTCCCATCCTCAAAATCATAGCGCCAGGGCATATCCTGCGCCATCGCCGCACTGGTCATGCTAACAGCGAGAATAACAATCCACTTCATACGCATACCTCTAAATACTGACTGGATTAATGGCGTAATGACAACCAAAACCTCTGGATGACTTCGTTGTGCTTGCGCGTGACTGGCGTTATACCGGCGCATCTTCTGGCCTGGGGATATACACAAAATAGGCAAAAACGGCAACTATCAACACCGCTGGTGCCAGTGCGTAAAACGCCGGCGCATAAGTCCCCGCAGAGCTAAAAACAGATTCAATAAACCACGGTCCTGTGGCAGAAGCCAAAACCGCAAACACCTGCGCCGCACCCTGAATTTTGCCCAAATGAAGACGCCCAAAAATATCTGCCCACGCCGTAAAAAAAATCACCGAAACCACACCCCCGGAAAAACCGAGCAACCCCGCATGTGTCAGTGCTTGCCCTGGCGTTTTGAGCTGCGGAAACAAAAGCAAATAAAGACCAACCGCCAGCATCGCAACCGTCATCAGCCTGCCCAAAGACCATCGGCGCGCCGCCCACCCCGCTGTAAAATTCCCCAACAAACCCGTCCCCATAAACACCGCCATCGCGTATTGAAACACCGTCTCATCAAACCCCAACTCGCCCAATATAGACTGATTGAACAGCATCACACCCGCAATAACCAGATTGTAGAGCGCACTGCCAATAGCAAACACATAAAAAGCCGGTGTCATCAATGCCTGCACAAGCGTAAACCCAATCACCGGCTCCTGTGCCTCATCACCTTTCACAACCTCGGTATCCAGCCCAACCGCCTCCGGATCTCGGCGAACAAATAACATGCACAAACCTGCCAAAACCATCAGAATCCACCCCAGCCCCGACCACATAACCCGCCAACCCTGATTGAGCACAACATCGCCAGCAACAACAATAGCGACCACAAAGCCCAGACTCATAAGCACGGCAAAAATACCCATCGCAACACTCAACCGCCGCACAAACCACTTGCCAACCATTGTCAAACTCACCACAGACAGTGCGCTCTGCCCCACACCTCGCATCAAAATTAGCAACAAAAGCAAAAAACCAGCACCTGTCATCTGGCTAAAACCCAAAACCACCAGACTCAAAACAAATAGCACCGCCGTCACAACAGCGCGCACCCCAAACCGATCAATACTTACACCACAGATCAAATTGAACAATGCCCCAAAAACAGTCGCCCAGAAATTCATCCCGGCAAAATCGAGCCGGGAAATACCCAGATCCGCGATCAAAGGCTCTGTAATCAAACCAATGCCAACACTTCTGCCCGGCAGCGTCGCCACCATCGCAACCGCCGCAAAAATCAGAACTATCCAGCCGTAATAAAACGGCACGCGCGCAGGCAGTGCATTGCGAAAAATAGTTTTGGAATTCATTCCACACACGCCCTGAGCTTTGCCAACCCCTCATCTGCTACCACAACAGACCCCTTTGCCCAATAGCTCGGATTAAACAACTCCAGAGACAACATCCCCTCATACCCCACATTTTCAAACCCCGCCACAATCTCTGCCCAGGGCGCCAACCCATCCCCCGGATAAACCCGATCCGCATCCGTTATGGTATCCCTCCCAGGCGAAGCCGGATAATCATTCACATGCACC
>JAGWBW010000062.1 GCA_021295695.1 Candidatus Latescibacterota bacterium | reverse complement strand
TCTGCCCGGCGGTGGCGTGCGCGTTGGTCAGGCCGTCACCTTCTTTGGGGAAGTGGGTCAGGACGATATCGGGACGGAGCTCTCGCAGCAGCCTTGCCAGGCGCCTCACCGTCTCGTCCTTGACGAGCAGAACCGAATCATCGGCACCGAAAAAGTAGATCTCTTCTACACCCAGAATCGCACAGGCTGCGCGAACCTCTGCCGCTTTGACGTCGGAGCGTTCCTCCATCAGTTTCAGAAGCTCGGTCCCATCCGGCACTTCCTCACGGTGGAACATCGCGTCGCTGATCACAGCATCGTGCACCCGTGCGCCGTGGGTCAGCACCGCACACCGCACATCGTCGCCGCGGCTGACGTGATGGGCCAGGGTGCCGCCCGATTGGTCGAAGATATCGGCCGGATGCGCCCCGATGGAGAGCAGGCGTAGTGATTCTGTCATCCTTCAGTCCCCCCACCTGGATTGGCGCGTAAAGTTTCGAGATTTTGGGTCAGGACCTGCGTGCCATAAGCGAGAATATTACCGACGTTCATAAAGCGGTAGCCCCAGCGGAGTTTTTCCTGAATCTCGGAGAGATCCACAAGCGTGGTACCGGCGACAATGCCAGACCCTTCCAACCGTCCGGGAACATCCCGCATAATCTCCTGGACTTCCCTGGCGCTGGTTTCGGTAATCTTTCCGACCGATGCGGACAGGTCGAGCGGCCCCACGAGCAGAACGTCAATACCTGAGACCTGTTTGATTTCATCGATGTTGTCGTAGGCTTCCTGGCTCTCGATCTGGAGAATCAATACGGTTTCTTCGTTTGCGGTTTTAATGACGTGGTTCCAGTCTTCGCCAGCTATGCGGGTCCACATGGGAGAAAGCCCGCGCTGTCCTTCAGGGGGGTAACGGGCATATTCCACTGCCCGAACGGCTTCTTCGGCGGTATTGACCTGGGGCACCATCACGGCCACGGCGCCGACGTCGAAGGCCTTCTTGATCAGAGCCGGGTCGTTCCAGGCCACGCGGATCATCGGCGCCACGCCGCTCTGCCTGGCAAGAACGGGAATAGCGTCCAGGGATTCGGTGGCGAACGGAGCGTGTTCGGTATCGATCCAGACAAAGTCTGGTCGGGCCTGCATAATGGTTCCAAGGACGAGAGATGAGGGGACCGGCAGGGAGGTCCCCAGCACGATTTCGCCCTTTCTGAGCTTCTGTTTGAGTGGATTGGGATACATTCGTTCTCCTCACTTGCGTTCCCATCGGCTGGGATTGATGCCCGGGGCCTGACTGGCCATGTTGGGCGGTTTGTTGCCCCCTTCGAAGATCCAGTGGCGGGTGTTGCGGTCGCCGAAGAAGGGCTTTACTGCATCGGGCAGCGCGGCGACGGCCTGCGGATCCCACCCCTCAACTTTCTGGACAGGACCAGCCCAGGCCGGACGGTAAGCAATAGCCAACATCGAGCGGGACCAGTCGCCAACATTGGGGAAGTTGCCATGGAAGACCTTGTGGTTGATGAACATGGCAGAACCGGCTTTTGCGGTGACCATGACCTCCTCTGGATGGGACTCGAAGCGCTGGTAGGGATTGCCGTCTGCGTGCATGGAGAGGTGCGATCGGGGAATTACGCGGAATGGGGAGACCTTCCGGGTCAGGTCGTCCAGATAATACAGCACCCGGACCATGACCGGTACGCTTCCCAGGTAACCAAAGATGCGCGAACCGTAGGGTTGACCGTCTGTATGGAGGCTGATACCGGGATGCCCTGGCTCTGAGCGGGCATAGCCGTAGTGCGACAGAATGATGTCCTCCCCCAGAAGCTCCTTCAGAAAGGCGACTGTCGGGGGATGGGCGATAAGGTCGGTGATTTCGCCGCCGAGGAACTGGATGTCACTCCGTCCTCGCTGGTGGATACTGTAATCCACCGGGGTGGTTTCCAGGCTGTCGGTTATCGCCTTGAGCCGGGCCAGATGCTCGGACGTCAATAGATCGGGGATCAGAAGGTAGCCCTCGACCTCAATCTGGCGAATGCGCTCGCCCGAAGTCAGAGCAGACCAATCGCGGTCATCGATACGTGGAGCAGACATAATTTTCATGCTTCAACAATCCGAGGTTCGACACGTTCATGTCCAACAATCCGGTATGCATATACCAAACATGCCTGAATATCTTCAGGCTCCAGCCATGGATACCCTTTTAGAATAATCTCGGGAGTGTCCCCTACGGCAAGCCTACCCAAGACATGCTCAACAGCGAGACGACGTCCCCGGATAATTGGCTTGCCACCAAAGATTTTTGGATTGACTGTAATTCTATCGAGATATTTTTGTTCATCCATGTTGAAACCTCATTCTCGTTGAAGTAATTTTCCTTGTCAAAAAAAGTTTGACAGACGTTGGCTCTGTGTGCCTTCAAATATAACAGACTTTGTGAACAGACTCAAGATATCATATCTTCAACCCATTCGCAATTTTTTGGCTTGTTCTTTATCTTTTATAGTATCATTATATCCCGATAAAACTCTCCAACATAAACGGAGCATCATATGATAGACAAAACCCACCTCTTTGAAGGTCGCACAAACGGGTATCACATCTACCGCGTACCGGGCATTCTCTATACGCAAAACAACATCCTCCTCGCCACGGCGGAGGCCCGACGCGGCAGAGGCGGCGATTGGGATGGCAACGACGTGGTCATGCGGCGCAGTGCGGACAATGGTCAAACCTGGGAGCCGCTCACCGTCGTCGCCCGTTACGACACATATGGCGAAGGTCCCATCAGCAACTTCGTCATGATCTCCGACCAAATAGACGGCGCAGTTCACGCCCTCTATTGTCACAACTACGCCCGCGTCTTTTACATGCAAAGCAAAGACGACGGTGCCACATGGTCTGACCCCACTGAAATCACAGACGCACTCATACCCTTCCGCGAACAATATCCCTGGCGCGTCATAGCCACTGGACCTGGGCACGGCATACAACTTCAAAACGGTCGCCTCATCGTACCCATCTGGATGTCGGACGGCAGCGGCACGGAATTCGGCTCGGGCAAACTCGGGCATCGCCCCTCCACAGTCGCGGGCATCTACAGCGACGACCACGCGCAAACATGGCAGCGCAGTGACATTATCGTGCGCACAGAAGGCGAATACATCAATCCCAGCGAAACACTCCCCGTTGAACTCAACGACGGGCGCGTCTTATTCAACATCCGCACAGAATCCAAACGCCATCGCCGCCTCATCACCACCAGCCCCGATGGCGCGACCAACTGGTCAGAGCTAAAATTTGACGACGCCCTGCTCGAACCCGTGTGCATGGGCAGCATCCTCAAACTCCAAAATGGCAGCATCGTTTTTGCCAACCCCGACAACCTCGAACGCGAATTTACCAGACCCGGCCGCGTCTCTTATGACCGCAAACGCCTCACCGTCAAAATGAGCACCGACGACTGCCAGACCTGGCCCGTCTCCAAAATCCTCGAACCGGGACCCTCGAGTTATTCCGACCTCGCCCAAACAGCCGACGGCACAATATGCTGCATCTACGAAAACCAGATCTTCACGCGACAAAACGACACGCGATATGTCACCGTCGCCCGCTTTGATCTCGAATGGCTGGAAAAATAAAAAAGAAAGGGAAAAATGGACACCTACGAACACCGCGAAATGATACCCCTCGGAGAAGACGAAACCCCCTACCAGTTGTTGACAACTGATTATATTTCAACAGGGCAATTTGAAGGCCAGGAAATCCTCAAAGTCGAAACCGAGGGCCTGACCCTGCTGGCAGACCGCGCCATTCGAGACAGCGCGCACCTGCTCCGCCCCGCACACTTAAAACAACTAACCAAAATTCTCGACGACCCCGAAGCCTCGGACAACGACCGCTTTGTCGCCATTGAAATGCTCAAAAATGCCAACATCGCCGCAGGCGGTGTCCTTCCCATGTGTCAGGACACGGGCACAGCCATTATTATGGGCAAAAAGGGCAACCGCGTATGGACCGATGGCAGCGACGAATCCGCGCTCGCACAGGGCATTACCAGAGCCTTTCTGGAAACGAACTTGCGCTACAGCCAACTGGCACCACTCGACATGTTTCAAGAAGCAAATACCAAAACCAACCTGCCCGCACAAATCGAGATCTATGCCGAAGAAGGGGATGCGTACAAATTCATGTTCATGGCCAAAGGCGGTGGGTCCGCCAACAAAAGCCTGCTCTATCAAGAAACCAGAGCACTGCTCAATCCCGAGCGCCTGCGCGACTTCATCGACCAGCGCCTGCGAGAACTCGGCACAGCCGCCTGCCCGCCCTATCACCTCGCCCTCGTCATTGGCGGCACATCCGCAGAATACACCCTCAAAACCGCCAAACTCGCCAGTGCCAAATATCTCGACACCCTGCCCACACAGGGCAATGAATACGGCCAGGCATTCCGCGATCTCGAAATGGAAAAACAAGTCCTCGAAATGAGTCACGAACTCGGCATTGGCGCGCAATTTGGCGGCAAATACTTCTGCCACGACGTACGCGTTATTCGCCTGCCCCGCCACGGCGCATCCTGCCCCGTCGGCATTGCCGTATCCTGCTCTGCCGACCGACAAATCCTGGGAAAAATAACGCGCGACGGCATCTTCCTCGAAGAATTGGAAAGCGATCCGGCGAAATACCTCCCCGAAGTAGATGAAGAAGCTCTCGGCGGCGAGGTCGTACAAATCGACCTCAACCAGCCCATGGACAAAGTGCGCGAAACCCTCAGCAAATATCCGGTCAGCACGCGCTTATCCCTCTCCGGACCCATGATTGTCGCACGCGATATTGCCCACGCCAAACTCCAGGAGCGCATAGACAGTGGCGAAGGACTTCCACAATACTTCAAAGACCTGTGCGTCTATTACGCGGGACCCGCCAAAACACCCGAAGGATACGCCTCCGGTTCATTTGGTCCCACAACTGCGGGGCGCATGGACAGCTATGTCGATTCATTCCAGGCAGAGGGTGGCAGCATGATCATGCTCGCCAAAGGCAATCGCTCGAGGCAAGTAACAGAAGCGTGCAAAAAACACGGCGGATTTTACCTCGGCTCCATCGGCGGACCCGCCGCACGCCTCGCCAAAGACGCCATTCGCAAAGTCGAATGCCAGGAATATCCCGAGCTCGGCATGGAAGCGATATGGCGCATTGAAGTCGAAGACTTTCCCGCATTCATCGTCGTTGATGACAAAGGCAACGATTTTTTCTCGGGCTTTATGCGCCCATAGAGGAGCAAAACATGCGATACGCAAACATAGGCGGCGTCAGTGTCTCAGGCCTCTGTATTGGCGGCAATCCGTTCAGCGGGTTTTCGCACCAGACCAGAGAACGCAGCAAAGAGATGACCGATTATTACACCCCCAGCCGCATCAAAGACACCTGGCGACAGGCAGAAGCACTCGGCATCAACACTTTCTTTGGGCGCACCGACGACCACATCATGGGACTCCTCGAAGAATACTGGGATGAAGGCGGCAGTATCCAGTGGTTTGCACAAGTATGCATCGAGCGCGGCAACCCCGATGCCTGGCGCAAATGGCTCAGAGCATCCATCGAACTGGGCGCAAGCGGCACCTATATCCACGGCGGCGTGGTCGATAACTGGTATGCTACAGAACAGTGGGACAATTTTTACGAAGCTCTCGACACAATGTCCAATGCGGGCGTCGCATCTGGATTTGCAGCCCATCAACCCACGGCACACGAATGGGTGCGCGACAACCTTAAACCCGACTTCCAGATGTGCAGTTATTACAACCCCACGGACCGCTCTCGCAGCGCGCACCACAGTGACGAAGGCGAAAAATGGGAAGAAGAAGACCGCGTCAAAATGCTCGACGTCATCGCCACCATCCCCTGCCCCGTCGTACACTACAAAGTCTTCGCTGGCGGCAACAAGCCCATCCTCGAAGCCTTTGAAACCATGGGCAAAGCCATGCGCGAAAACGACGTGGCCCTCGTCGGCTTCTTCCTCAAAGACAATCCCGACATGATGAAAGAAGACATCGCGCTCTTTGAAGAATATGTCGAGGGTGTAGCTGTGCTTGCGTAACGATAGTTATTAGAGGGGTGTGCATAATTTATTTATTGTGGCACAATGACGTATAAAGTTTTTTATTGTTTTTTTTCATGCCTTCGGCGACCTACTTTTTTTCTGCAGCAAAAAAAAGTAGGCAAAAAATGCCGCTCTCAAACGCCGAGGGGCTAGCACAGCGCAAATCGTTTCTGTGGTAATACGACCTGATGTGGCCTGCACAGTTAGAATGGCATAAGGATGTCCGCTGCGAGACGGACTCACACGCTGTGCTTGATGGTTTTAGCCAATCAATTTGGCTAAGTAATTATTGTATATCGTTTTTGATTTGGGAGTATTCGAAGATGTCTGACAAAATTATTGAAGAACTCTGGCTGAACAAAGCGCGAGCGGAAAGCGAGGAGTATGATCATACCTGATCTTCATATCCATCAGATAATAAAAACCGTTACTTGTCTATTCGCTTTTATGCTTATCACGAGCTTTACACGCGCTTATGCACAATCGCAACAATTTGTTGGTCAAGGTTCTTATACAGGAACGCTTAATGAAAATCGAAGCACCAAAGTGTCAGCAGAAGTGACCAATAAGATCGTGCTCAACAACTATGATATAACAGAGGCAAGTCTAAGTAATCACTACTATATCACTGGCACATTATTGAATGATAGTTACGGTGGTGTTTACGACATAACCCTTACATTTTTTTGGAAAGATGCTGCTGGCAATGATTTGGGATCAGATAGATTATTCACTATCGTCGGTCTGCCAGCGAGTATCCGTAGTTCTATTTTTGATATTGAGGAAGACTACATTCCACCACTGGAAAAAGGATATTTTCTTGGCCTGACCGAGATCCCTGAAAATATGAATGCCGATAATAGCAGATACTCGATGGAATGGACCTGGACATTACAAGCGCATACCAACACCGATGTCAAAATTCTTGATAATACAGTATCAATTTCTGACGTTAATTTTGGCTATCGAGAGGTGACAGGAACAGTGTCTAATGGTCTCACGGAAACTTTAGAATATGTAGAGGTCTTTGCCATAGTACTACTTAGCGACGGAACGGTTACCGATATAGAAAATACGTATGTCGCAACAAGTGAATCGTATATGCTTCCATTGTCCCAAAAGGATTTCTCTCTTAACATCAGACCCCTTTTTAGTGATGGCAAGGACATACAAGTTCTCACACGCGTCTCATTTAGATTTGTTGATGAGAACACTGTTTATACCAATGCGGATGATGATCGTGCATTCGTTATACCAAGAGATACCATCGCCGTTACAGCGAGGGATACGATAACTGTGACAGTTCGAGACACCATCTATTCTCCAAGTGATACTATCAAAGTCACAGTCAGAGATACCGTCTATATCGATAAGCCCCGACTCTTAGGAGACCTTGACAACAATGGAATGGTCGATTTCGCTGATTTTCTGCTCTTTGTCGCAAACTTCGGAAAGACATCATCAGTTTCTGAACAACCCGAACATCCTCCTGTAAAAAAATATTCTTCTTGTACCGAGATGCGTGCTGATTGGCCCAAAGGCGTAAACAAAAACGGCGGAACGTATTATGAGGCATGGAATGATGCCGAGAAACGCACATACGAAATGAATTCTAGTAATCTCGACAGAGACAACGACTCACACGCATGCGAGGATCAATGACGGATTTCATGACCGTCCACTTTAGTATATAGATATTTTCCACTACAATCAGGAGAACTACCATGCCAACCTATGAATCCCGCTATTCAGCCGAAGAAACAGCGCGGCGTGGCGATAGTTATTAGGAGTTGTTATTGACTGCAATAACAAAAAAAACAGTCTATATCGAGACTACAATCGTGTCATATTTAACTGCTCGACCTACGAGTGACCTGTTGGCGGCTGCTTGGCAAAAAATCACTGTTGACTGGTGGGACACGCAGAAAAATAGATTTGATCTCTATACGTCTGATGTCACTATTGAAGAAGCTGGAAGGGGCAATACCGAGGCGGCGACGAGGCGTCTTGAGGCGTTATCTGGGATACCCATACTGCCTATGACAGATGCTGTTGTCGCGTTGTCCAAAGCACTTCTCCAAGAGAAAGCCCTTCCGCCTAAGGCTCTGGATGACGCCCTTCATATCGCCACATCCGCCGTACATGGTGTCGATTATCTCCTGACTTGGAACTGTCGGCATCTCGATAATGCCGAGACCAAACCCATCGTGCGAAGCGTTTGTACTCTACATGGTCATACCAGTCCCGAAATTTGTACACCTCAAGAACTTATGGGAGTATTCGAAGATGTCTGACGAAATCATCAAAGAACTCTGGCAGATCAAAGACAGCATCGCACAGGAACATGGGTATGATATCGAGGCACTTGTTACCTATCTCCAAACCAAAAAGCGATCGGAAGATCAGCAAGTTGTGGATCTGCGCGCCTTGAAAGAAACCGCTGGACAAGACGCGAGCGAGGGGCATGGACGGGTTTAATAACTGCCCACTTTAGTAATAGATATTTTACACTATAATCAGGAGAACTACCATGCCAACCTATGAATCCCGCTATTCAGCCGAGGAAACAGCGCGGCGTGGCGATCAAATATACGAACGAGCTATCCGTCCCAATGTGGAAACAACACACTATGGGAAAGTCGTTGCCATTGACATTGACACTGAGAGCTATATCATTGCCGATAATGCCCTTGCTGCATCAGAGCGTCTCCTTAGGCAATACCCCAAAGCTGAAATCTGGTGCGTGCGCGTTGGCCATCGGGTACTGCATCGTATTGGTGGATGCCCCTTGTGAAGAGATGAAGGAATAGTATCTTATGCTGACCAACCAAGAGGCCATGCGCTTGATAGGATTGCCCAAGAAAGTGATAGAAAAGGGCAATCCTGTTGACGTTATATCCTGGCGTTGTAAAAATGGAAAGGCGAGATATTTTTTATCTGTAGAACAGGAACCCAATTATTCTTTTCTCTTAGACATCCAACAGAGCTTAAAAAACAATCTGAAAATCACGTTGCACTTTCAAGAAGACACATCAAAAACAGGGCTGTTACGGATTGACTACCATGGACAGCACCAGAATCCCAGAGAAATCAAAAGTAGCTTGCCTGATCGTTTCAAACCCTATGCCGCAAAGTGGTTTGGCTATCACGAACACCATATCCACTATTATGTTGAGAGTTACAAGCCTTTGGCATGGGCAATTCCTTTGGCTGATGATGAGTTCCCCGTAAAAGATATAACGACTACAACTGACATCTTTCCCGTGATACAAGAATTTGCCGTACGCATCAATCTGGAAACCAAATTCGAGAGGGTATCATCATGAACTGGCTTGCTGAACAAGAAGACAAGTATTATACCTGGCTCAGGTCGAAAACTTATATTCCCGTGGGAGATGAAGGCGATTGGAGTCTTATTTCTACTCCTTTTACTGGCCTGTTCAATGACACACTGGAAATATACGCCAAGAAGGAGGGAAACAAAATCCTGCTCTCCGATGACGGCAAAACACTCCACGATTTGGAATTGATGGGCGTATCTTTCTCCCGCTCGTCATCTCGAAGAGAACTTCTGGACAGAGTCTTGACCAGTTATGGCGTAAGGAATAAAAGCAAAGAACTTGTAGCACAAGCCAACAGAGAATCCGATTTTCCCCAGAGAAAGCATGATTTGCTTCAAGCGATGTTGGAAGTCAGCAACTTCTACGTACTTGCCAAGCCCACAGTTGTCAATATTTTCAAAGATGACGTGCGGGGGTATTTGGATGAGCAAATGATAGTCTATACACCTGAATTCATTTCCAAGGGGTCTGTGGGTATTGAATTCAGTTTTGACTTTCAGGTAGCGTACCGAGAAAAGGAAATTGTTCTAAAGTGCTTCAACAGCATTAACAGGGCGTCTTTATCCAGTTTTCTGTTCATGTGGAAAGATATTTTTGAATATAGAAAGACGTTGACAGACAAACAGGTCTCGGGACTTGCAGTTATCAACGACGAGGGCAAGAACATCAACCAGGATTATATAGACGCGCTGGAGGCGGGAGGAGCGAATTATATAAGATGGCAAGAAAGACATGAACCCGAAAACATCGCAAAACTAAAAGAGGCCGCATAAAGAACAAAATATCCATGAACTTCCCTACCCTCACACACGTCCAACGCCTCGACAGATTAGCACTGCCATCAGGCAAAGTGCGCGTGGTACTCGACACGGATACTTATAACGAAGTCGATGATCAATTCGCCGTAGCACACGCGCTCTTATCGCCCGAGAAAATCTCGGTCGAAGCCATCTATGCCGCGCCCTTTCACAACCAGCGCTCCAGCGGACCGGACGATGGCATGGAACGAAGTTATGAAGAAATCATCCGCCTCCTCAACCGCCTCAACATCCCCAACGACAACCTCGTATTTCGCGGCTCCAGAAACTACCTCACAGAACCAGACACACCGCAGGACAACGACGCCGTACGCGACCTCATCGACAAAGCCAGGGCATCTCATGAACCGCTCTATGTCGCGACCATCGGCGCCATCACCAACGTAGCTTCCGCCATCCTACTCGAACCCGAAATCATCAACAGCATCGTCGTCGTCTGGCTGGGCGGACACGAACACAACTGGGCCAACACCCTCGAATTTAACCTGCGACAAGACATCCTCGCCGCGCGCACCATCTTCGACAGCGGCGTACCCCTCGTCCAGATCCCCTGCCGCAATGTTGCCTCTCACCTCCTCACCACATTGCCCGAACTCGAAACCCATGTAGCGGGCAAAAGCGCCATAGGCGACTTCCTCACTGAAACCGTCCGCGGCTATCACAAAGACCACTATGCATGGGCAAAAGAAATCTGGGATCTTTCAGCCACCGCTTATCTCGTCAACCCAAACTGGGTCACAACCCAACTGGTACACAGCCCCATACTCACCGATCAAATAACCTGGAGCCATGACCCCAATCGGCATTTCATACGCGTTGCCACGCAACTCAACCGCAACGCCATCTTTGCCGACGTATTCAGGAAATTGGAAAAAGCTGGTTAGACTGTCACACACACCCCAATACAAGGAGTTTTACATGAGTGCAGCACTGGATTACGGAGTCCAAAGTTTTTGTTTTCGCTACTTCAAAGACAACGCCGACGTCGCCCAAAAAGTAAAAGACATCGGTCTCGACAAAATCGAAGTCTGTGGAGCCCACGCCGACTTCCAAAACCCCGACGCATGGAAAGACATCGTCAAAACCTACAACGACGCAGGTGTATCCGTCATCTCCATCGGCGTACAAACCTTCACGGGTAACCCCGCTGAAAAATCCTTCTTTGAATGCGCCGCCATTGCCGGCGCCAAACACATCTCCTGCCATTTCCAGCTCGAATCCTATCCCAAAGCCATCACACAAGTACGCGCATGGTGTCGAGAATACGGCATACGAGTGGGCATACACTGTCACGGCGGATATCACTTTGGCGGACAACCCGGCGTACTCAAACACCTCATCGGCCTCGGCGCGCCCGAAGTTGGCCTGTGCATCGACACAGCCTGGGCATTGCAAATCGGTCCCCGTCAGGGCAACCCCGTCAAATGGACAGAAGACTTCGCCGGACAAATCTATGGCATCCACTACAAAGACTTCGTCTTTGACCCCAACGGCCAATGGCACGACACCGTCGTCGGCGAAGGCACGCTCGACCTTCCGGCCTTTGTCGTCGGCCTCGAAAAAGGCGGCTTTGACGGCATGGCCGTCATCGAATACGAAGCCGACGTCGAAAACCCCGTACCCGCCCTGACCCGATGTGTCGAAACCATGCGCGCATTGGCGGGCTAATCGCGTCGATTTATCAAAAAAAGAGCGAGCCTTTTTAGACTCGCTCTTTTTCATTACAGCGTCTTCATTCAGACAGACACTCATCTTGACCTGATCACGTCCTTTCTTTCCCATTCCTCAATCTCCAACAATTCCTTCTTCTCCACTGCGGATTTCGGCGCGCCAATAATCACAATAACGCCTCTATCCTGAAGAGCTGGAATATGCGTTTGGTATGACATGGCACTCAACGGATTACGCTCCACATCAACCAAATCTCCAGTACCCAATCCCGTGTTTGCAACCAGAGGCGACAGGTCCGAGATACTGTTGGCAAAAAGAATCAGCCTCTCCAAACGGGTCATGCTCGATAGGGGCGTAAGGTCCGTGATCCCGTTGCGATCAAGAGCCAGATTTGTCAGGTTGGTCAAACCCGATAAAGGCGTGACGTCCGTGATGCTGTTGACGGAAAGAGACAATGTTGTCAGACGAGTCAAACCCGATAGGGGCGTGAGGCCCGAGATACCGTTGTCGTTAAGATACAGATACGTCAGGTTAGTCAAACCCGATAGGGGCGTGAGGTCCGTGAGCCTGTTGCCGATAAGATACAGATACGTCAGGTCGGTCAAACCCGATAGGGGCGTGAGGTCCGAGATACCGTTGTAGAAAAGAGACAGCGATCTCAGACTGCCCAAACCCGATAGGGGCGTAAGATCCGAAATGTCGTTGTAGGAAAGAGACAGCGATCCCAGACTGCCCAAACCCGATAGAGGCGTGATATCCGTGATGATATTGTCAGAAAGACGCAGCGACCTCAGACCGGCCAAATCCGATAAGGGTGTGAGGTCCGTAATGCCGTTGCTGGAAAGAAACAGCCATGCCAGATTGGTCAAACCCGATAGGGGCGTGACGACCGAGATACTGTTGCCAGAAAGATCCAGCCTCTCCAGACTGCTCAAACCCGATAGGGGCGTGACGGCAGTGATGTCGTTATCGGTAAGATACAGATACGTCAGGTCGGTCAAACCCGATAGGGACGTAAGATCCGAGATGCTATTGCTATTGACAAATTGCCCTTCCACTCTTTCAGCACCAAAATCCAGAATTGTCAAACGGGTGGCAAACTCAAGCCCGGTCAAATCCCTGATATTCGCATTCCGTGCCTCAATGCGCATCAAGCGCACCATCTCACTCCTCGTGATCGGCGCACCGCTCGCCTTACCCAGAAGACCCTCGATAACAGCGCGTAGATTCTCATCCTTGCCAAAACTGCTACTAAAAATCAGAAAATCGGAAAATCCAATTTCGCCATCGCTATCCAGATCGTATCTGGCATCATAACGCCCATCACCCTGACGTGCTCCAAACTGACTTACAAACGCCAAAAAGTCAGGGAAACCAACCTGACCATCCCCATCAAAGTCCGGGGTAAGGGCTTGATCGCCCGCCGTACTATCCTGTGCCGAAAGAGATAGCGGATACATCAAAAGCGCGAATGTCGATAGAATGAACAGAATCTGTTTACACATCAGTTGTCCGGCCTCCAGGTGCTCTCAGAACGCACAACAACCCCTCTCTCCTGAAGGGCTGGGATATGCGTCCTGTATGATATGGTACTCAACGGATTACCCCTCAGATCAATCAAATCTCCAGTACCCAATCCCGTATTTGCCACAAGAGGTGAAAGGTCCGAGATGCTATTGGCGTAAAGAACCAGCGTTGTCAGACGGGTCAAACCCGATAAGGGCGTGACGTCCGAGATACTACTGTTGCGATAAAGAATCAGCCATTCCAGACGGGTCAAGCCCGATAAGGGCGTGGCGTCAGAGATACTGGTGCGGGCAAGAGACAGTCGTGTCAAGTTTGTCAAGCCCGATAGAGGCGTGGCGTCAGAGATACTGGTGCGAGTAAGCCACAGCTCTGTGAGATTGGTCAAATCAGATAGGGGCGTGACGTCCGAGATGTTTGGGTTGAAGGAAAGCCGCAGCTTTGTCAGATTGGTCAAACCCGATAAGGGCGTGACGTCCGTGATGTAGTTATAGTGAAGCCTCAACTCTGTCAGATTGGTCAAACCAGATAGGGGCGTGATATCTGAGATCCTGTTGCTGTAAAGATACAGCCTCTCCAGACTGGTCAAACCCGATAGAGGCGTAACATCCGAGATACTGTTGTTGTAAAGATACAGCCATTTCAGGCTGGTCAAACCCGATAAGGGCGTGAGGTCCGAGATGTTGTTGGAGAAAAGATATAGCCTCTCCAGACTGGTCATGTCCGATAGAGGCGTAACATCCGAGATACTGTTGTTGTAAAGATACAGCACTCCCAGATTGGTCAAGCCCGATAAGGGCGTGATATCCAGGATGTTGTTGTCGGTAAGAAACAGCCATTCCAGGCCGGTCAAACCCGATAGGGGCGTGAGATCCGTGAGCCTATTGCGGGAAAGACTCAGATATATCAGATTGGTCAAACCCGATAAAGGCGTGAGGTCCGAGATTCTGTTGCCAGAAAGATTCAGATACATCAGGTTGGTTAAATCTGATAAGGGCGTAATATCCGAGAACTATCTCATCACCAAAATCCATGAATGTCAAACGGGTGGCAAACTCAAGCCCGGTCAAATCCCTGATATTCGCATTCCGTGCTCTAAGGCGCGTCAAAGTCGCCATCTCTGCCCGCGTGATCGGCGCACCGCTCGCCTTGCCGAGACTATCCTCAATAACAGCGCGCAGCTTCGCATCTGGAATGTCAACAGGCACCGCCTCGTCACCACTTTTGCCAAAGCTACTGCTAAAAATCAGAAAATCGGAAAATCCAATTTCGCCATCGCCATCCAGATCGTATCTGGCATCATAATGCTCATCCCCCTGACGCGCCCCAAACTGACCTGCAAACGCCAAAAAGTCGGCAAAATCAACAGTACCATTGCCATCAAAGTCCGGAGGAAGGGCTTGATCGCCCGCCGTACTATCCTGTGCCGAAAGAGACAGCGGATACATCAAAAGCGCGAATGTTGATAGAATGAACAGAATCTGTTTACGCATCAATTTCTCCTTTCATCGCTCTCCAACAATTCCATCATCTCACGGAAAATGTCTCGTTCTTTCTTCTCCACCGCGGGCTTCAACGCGCCAAAGCGCACCTCAACTCTTCTGCTCTGAAGGGCTGGGATATGCGTATTGATTGATGTATCACTCAACGGATTATTCCGTATATCAACCACATCTCCAGTACCCAATCCCGTATTTGCGACCAGAGGCGCAAGATCCGAGATGCTGTTGTTGCGAATATACAGTCCTATCAGACTGGTCAAGCCCGACAGGGCGGACACATCCGAGATGCTGTTGTCGGAAAGCCCCAGTCCCTCCAGATTGGTCAAGCCCGACAGGGCGGACACATCCGAGATGCTATTGTCGGAAAGCCCCAGTCCCTCCAGATTGGTCAAGCCTGACAGTGGAGAGAGGTCGGAAATGCTGTTGTTGTCAAGATCCAGCCTTGTCATACGGGTCAAACCCGACAACGGCGTGATGTTCGAGATCCTGTTGTTGTCAAGATACAGCGTTCTCATACGGGTCAAACCCGATAGGGGCGTAATATCCGAGATGCTGTTGTTGCGAAGATACAGCGATATCAGCCGGGTCAAGTCTGACAGGGCTGATATATCCGAGATGTTGTTGCCGCGCAGAAACAGCTGTAGCAGATTGGTCAAACCCGACAGTGTGGACACATCCGAGATGTTGTTGTTGCGAAGATACAGCGATATCAGATTGGTCAAGCCTGACAGGGCTGATATATCCGAGATGTTGTTGTTGTCAAGATTCAGCAATCCCAGATTGGTTAAGCCTGACAGTGTGGACACATCCGAGATGCTGTTGTTGTCAAGATATAGCCGTTCCAGATTGGTCAATCTCGATATAATACCAGATAGCACAGAAAGGTCCGAGATTGAGTTGCCGCCAAGATCCAGCCTTGTCAGGTTGGTCAAGCCCGATAGAGGCGAGAAATCGGAAATATGGTTACTATTAACATAACCCTCACCAGACACCAACTCTGTACCGAGGTCCAAACTCGTCAGACTCATTGCCAACTCAAGCCCGGTCAAGTCCCTGATGTTCGAGTTCGGCACTTCAAGTTCGGGAAAGAATGCCATCTCAAAATCGGTGAGCGGATCATCTGATGCCTTGCCCATAGCGATCTTAATCGCCGCACGCAAGTTCGCATCCGGGATATCTGCTTCTGATAGGTTGGACAGACGCGACAGTACTGACCTGCTCCTGATTATAGTGTCGTCGTAAAGAATCAGCACTGACAGGTTGGTCAAGCTCGACAATGGCGAGATATCCGAGATACTATTATAGGAAAGATTCAGCGATGTCAGATTGGTCAAGCCCGACAACGGCGAAATATCTGAGAATAAATTGCCGGAAAGAATCAGCGATGTCAGGTTGGTTAAGCCCAACAGAGGTGTGAGGTCCGAGATGATATTATCGGAAAGAATCAGCGATGTCAGGTTGGTCAAGCCCAACAGAGGTGTGAGGTCCGAGATACTATTATCGGGAAGATTCAGTACTGACAGGTTGATTAAGCCCGACAGGGGTGTGAGGTCCGAGATGATATTATCGGAAAGAATCAGCGATGTCAGACCAGTTGCAAATTCGAGCCCGGTTAAATCGCGAACATCTAAATCCGGTGCCTCAAGGCGTGTCAAACTCGCCATCTCTGCCCTGCTGATGGACGCACCCCTCGTCTTGCGCAGTGCAGACTCGATTGCTGCGCGCAGATTCTCATCCGGAATGGTAACCTGCGTTTCCGTTCCACCGCCATCTGTCTCTTTGCCAAAGCTACTGCTAAAGAGCAGAAAATCGCCAAAGCCAATTGCACCATCGCTGTCCAGGTCGTACTTCGCTTCATATCTCCCATCGCCCTGACGTGACCCGAACTGACCCGCAAACGCCAAAAAGTCCGAAAAACCAACCTGACCATCTCCATCAAAGTCTGAGGTACGGTCTTGTAAATTTAATTCAACGCGCACATCCATAGTTGCGCTTTCAAATTGCCCACTCCGACTGAGGTCTGCACGTACCAACCGAATCGTCGTGCCCGAAAACGCAGCCGTTGTGCGAAAGCGAACTGCACCCACCAAACCGCTATTGGCAGTTGCTTGACCACCCAGAGATGCAATGCCAATCTCGACAAAACCTGTACCGTGCTCTGGGAGTGCCTGAGCATTGGGCAACACATCGCCCACATCAAAGTCCTCATACACAACCTGCGCGGCATCGTATTCAAAGCGCACAGCAAGGCCGTTCGCATTCTGAATACCCGTGCCAAATATCTGGATAGCAACAACCTGATCTGCGGAAATATCCAAAGACCTGACCGCCTGGTCTCCCGCGGTATCATCCACATCCAGCGAGAGGGAAAAGCTATTCTGCGCCGAAAGAGACAGGGGGTACATCAAAAGCGCGAGTATTGATAAAATTGACAGAACTATATTCCGCATCGGGTTCTCCCTGAGTTACAAATTTTAATGCTAACCGCCTTTAATTGTTAATCGCCTGTCGCGCCGCTTCCAGGAACGTTTCGTAATTCCGACCACTACGCAATACGCGGACAATCACACCTTTGGCGTCCAGGAACAGCGAGGTGGGATAGGACGAGACCTCATACGCATTGCGCGCTTCTCCCGTCGAGTCGAGAACAAAAGTCCAGGTATAGCCATATCTTGTGATAAAACGCAGCTCCTGGATGCGCGTGTCTCGTACGCCAATGCCGACAATCTGGATAGAGTCACCCATGGTATCTTGCAACTTTTGTATAGCGGGCATTTCGGCAACACAGGGAGGACACCAGGTTCCCCAGAAGTTGAGGAACACGGGTTTGCCGCGTTGTGCATAGAGATTGAACGATTCGCCAGCGAGGGTTCTCAGCGTAAAGTCGGGGGCTTCAACGGGAGCGTCGGTGGTTGGCGGAGGGGTTGTGATTGTCTGCCCGTAGAACTGGGCAAAAATGACAAAGTCCCGAAAATCGACTGCGCCATCCCCGTTCAAGTCAAACTGAGTCTGGGTTGTCCCATATCCCTGTGAAAATGCGACAAAATCGGCAAAATCTACTTTGCCGCTGTTATTGAAATCGCAATCTGCTGCGGTTGGCGCTGCGTGTACATATACAGGTAGGAGCAGGAAAATCAATGTCATCACATACTTAAACATGAGCATACCTCCAGAAAATACGAGCATTTTCATTTCTATGTAATGATGTTATGCGATATAATTAGCACATTATTTCAAAAAAATAGCCAATTAAAAACCCGTTGTCAAGGCAAGAGTGCGAAATAATTAGCAGAATTTTTGATGCCCAGAACAAACAGAATCTGTTTACGCATCAGTTCCTCCTATACCTACGACAACGACTCCACCGCCTCAACAAGTGCCTCTGCCGTAATCCCAAAATGTGCCCAGGTCGCTTCGAGGCCTTCCGACGGTGCAATCCTCGGATCTGTAATCCCCACATGTGCATGGGCAATACTGCACGACGAACCCACCAGACCCGCAAACCCACGCAAACCCGTCTCTATCGTCCCAATTTTTCCATCTTCAATCGTCGCCACACCCTCATAATTCTCCAACACCTCATTCAACGCCCCATCGGGCAGCGGCAACCCATTCACCACATACACATCCGTCGGATTCCCTTGCGCGAACAAAACCTCGGCAGCCTCCGCACCCAAAAAAGCCGGTGCGCCAAAAGCCAAAATCGCATGCCTTGCCCCATCGTATTTGCGATACGTCGTAATCGGCTCCCACGCCTCCCCCGGATTCCACAGAGAACCCGACCCATCCTGCTTTTGCAAAACCGGCAAACTCGAATCGCGCGGCACCCCAATAATATGCCCGCCGTAATGGGCCGCCATATCCTTCACCGCCAAAAACGCCACACGCGCATCTGCCGGTGCGTAAAACCGGTGCAAATAGGGCAAATACGTCAGCCCCACATTAATCCAGTCAAGTCCCCAACCCGAAAAATGATCGCGCCCTGTACACGCACCCACATGAGAGAGATGAAACACCACATTAATACCCTCATTCACCCCATTCAAATTGCGCTGATACTGCCACATATCAAACCCCTCGCGCGCAATCCCCTCAAAAAACGCGGCAAAAGTCGATACCACATTGAGCTGTGGCTCGTGCGAACTCATCGCCAGACCATTGGCAATAAGCGTTGCAGCTTGCTCTTCAATACTCATCTCAAACTGGTGATCATCCGATAAATGCGCCCGAGCAGCCGCCAACTTCGTCGAAGGATCCAAATCGCAACTCACCACAAACACGCGATCGGGATGCGCCTCAGCCACCAGAGCATAAGCCGCGGCAGCACCATCGCGCGGACTCGCCTTCTCAGTCGGCAAATCAGCCGCCGCTGCTCTCCCCTCGGGAATCTCCAAATTCGCACTACCGGGCACTGGCCTCGCCCTCGTAACAACCGTGCGCGACCCATTCTGCCGCAGCGTTGCAAGCGCCTCTGCTTGTTCAGCCGTCGTCTCAAACATCGCCCCACCGAGCACCTCTGCCTCAACGCGCCCCTGCATACTCCCATCGTGATGATTCTTGCCACCCGGCAAATCATTCACCAAAAACAAACACTCTATCATCGGCTCTGTATCGCGAAAACTCATCAGCGACCCCGGAACCCACACCTGCTTATCCATCGGCACATCGTGTTGCGCGGCAAACGCCTCCACCGCCTCAGTCACCCCATAGCGCTCGCCAAAACTCCTCAGCGTCACATCCTCCCCGGAAAATCCCGTGGGATAAATCAGACTCGGCCTACCCTGCTGCGCGAGACCATACCCCTCTCGATAAGCCTGATAAAGCGCGACATTATCGTGGAGCGACGCAACCTCCAACACCTCCACACCCATCGAAGAAATAACACCTCGCGGATCCACATCCATAATATTTGCCGTACTATCCGACAACTGAATGCCATTGCGATGCATCACATAAGTAATCGGCGCACCGTGTACACTCGCACCATTAAAACCATTCAGCCCCTGACCCGAAATCCAACCCGCATCCCCACAATGGGCAATCACCCAGGCATCGTCATACAACGCCTTCTTCCCCAACGCCAACCCCACAGCCACCGGAATCATCACCCCCAAACGCCCACCATTGAGCTGTGTTCCCCCCGGCAACCATGCCACATGCCCGGGAAAATCCAGCCCGCGCCGAAACCTCTCGACAACGCCCTCTGCCTCCACAAACCCAAACGCCGCCAGCGCCGAATAATACCCGACACTCGTATGCGCGTGCTCAATCGTATAAGTACGCGTATCGTAATCCGCCACAGACAGCGTCATCAGCAACCCCGGGATCAACTCTAACCCCCCACCCAGATGATCCAACTCCCCAATCTCTGCCAACGACGCCAGCGACCGAATCGCCGTGCGCGCGCCCTCAATCTGCAACGCCGTCAACGCCCGATCCTCCGCCTCGCCAAGCGACTCGGTCATTGCAATATCAATATGCAGCCCCAAAACATCGGACGCGATCTCATCCCCGAGAAATTGCGTATCCATCAACAGCGCATCATTGCGCTCTCCCTGCTTCTCTGCCAACGCCTTCATATTCGACATAATCTCTCCCCAGCCAGTGATAAACAGATCGTCATACGGTAACACTTGTAAAATAAACGTTCACCCCACAACAATCCAGAAAAATCCCATACACAAAATTCTGGCATCCATGCCCTGTCTATTGTATGTTTCAGATCAGGATTAACAGAGCCTGCACTGGAACGCCTCTATCCAGTGATTAAGGGATTAACAGGATTCCCCGCCCTGCCACCGATCAAGGCGGGCGACCACAAGGGTCGCCCCTACGGAAAATCACACTTCCACCCAAGGAGCCTACCATGCCACACACCATGATCGCCGCGCAAATGTACACCGTGCGCGACTTTACCAAAACCCGCTCAGACATAGTCGAATCCGTCAAAAAAGTAAAAGCCATTGGTTACGACGCCATGCAAGTCTCCGGCTTTGGTCCCATTGACCCCGCAGAACTCAAACAAATCGCCGATGACAACGACATTGAAATCTGTGCCACACACACCGGCTTTGATCGCATGCGCGACGACACACAAGCCGTCATAGACGAACACCTCCTCTGGAACTGCAAATACCCCGCCATCGGCAGCCTGCCCCCATCTTATCGGGAAGACGGCGAAGCAGGATATATCCGCTTTGCCAAAGACGCTACCGAAGTCGGCCGCAAACTCGCCGACGCCGGCCTGACCTTTGCGTATCACAACCACAACTTTGAATTTCAAAAATTCGGCAACCGCACCGCCCTTGAAATCATCCTGCAAGAAACAGACCCCAAAGCAGTACAACTCGAAATCGACGTATATTGGGTCCAGGCAGGAGGAGCCGACCCCGCCGAATGGATCCGCAAAGCCAACACCCGCATAGACCTCATCCACGTCAAAGACATGGCCATTGAAGGCCGCGAAACCCGCTTTGCCGAAGTCGGCGAAGGCAACCTCAACTGGCCCGCCATCTTTGAAGCCGGCCGCGAATCCGGCACACGCTGGTACATCGTCGAACAAGACCGCTGCTACGACCGCGACCCCTTTGACAGCCTCAAAATCAGCTACGACAACCTCCGCGCCATGGGTCTATCGTAACCCTTTTCATCCCGGAGTACCCCATGCCTTACACAGATCACATAGCGCAGGCCAAAGACCCCGTCACCTGCGCTGTACTCACCATCAGCGACACGCGCACCGAAGCCGACGACAAAAGCGGCAAAATCATAAAAGAACTGGTCGAAGCCGCCGGTCACAGCATCGCGTTTTACCGCGTGGTCAAAGACGAAGCCGACCAGATACGCGCGCTCATCAAACAAATCGCTGAAAAAGGCGAATGCCACGTCATCCTCACCAATGGCGGCACCGGCATAGCCGCGCGCGACACCACCTATGAAGCCGTCACAAGCCTCCTCGACAAACGCCTCGACGGATTTGGCGAAGTATTTCGCTTTCTCTCCTGGGAAGACATCGGCTCGGGCGCCATGCTCTCGCGCGCCGTAGCAGGCGTGTACAAAGACACCATGATCTTCTGCATGCCGGGATCATCTGGCGCCGTGCAACTCGCCATGGAAAAACTCATCGTACCCGAATTATCTCACCTCGTCTGGGAAATCTGGCGACAAAAATGAACGCGGATAAAACCCAGGTATCCGCAGATGGACGCAGATGAAAGGCAATATGCAACTAAGGAAATATCATGAACAATCTCGTGAAGATACTTTTTGTTCTTGTACTCTTCTGCCAACCAGCAGACGCGAAAGCGGACTGGCCAAACTGGGGCGGACCCAATAGAGACTTCAGAGTCAACGACGCGGGCATCTTCCCCTCTGACCAACCCTACGCGCTGAAAATCGTCTGGAAAAAACCCCTCGGCCCCGGCTACTCACCCATCTCGGTTCTCGGCGACCTCGCTGTAACCATGTATTCCGACGAGACCTTTGACTATGTCATCGGCCTCAATACAGAAGATGGATCACAGCGATGGAAATACAAAATCGGCGCTGCATATCTCGGCCACTACGGCTCGCAGAGCGGTCCCCTATCAACGCCGATATTGACACAGGAAAAAGTCATCGCATTAGGTCCCCGGGGAAAATTGTTCGCGCTCGATGCGAATACAGGAAAAGAACTCTGGGCGATAGATCTCGTCGCAGCCCATCGTGCCACAGTGCCATTTTGGGGCTTTACCTCATCCCCAATTTTACACGACAATCGCCTGATCGTTCAAACAGGAGGAACACATGCGGTATCGGCTTATAATCCCGCATCAGGAGACCTGATCTGGTCGGCATTTAGCGACTCGGTCAACTACCAATCGCCTGGCCTATTCGCCTTTGACAACCGCAAACACCTCGTCTTCTTCGGCAACAAATATCTCGCGGGCCTATCTCCCGAAACCGGTGAAATCCTGTGGCAATTTGCACATCGCGGACAGACCGGCGCAGGGCATACCAGCGGCCATCCCGTCGAGATTGGCGAAGGGCGATATTTTGTAAAAAACGGCGGCATGCTAATCGGCTTGAGAGCCGATAGCGAAACCTTTGCCGCAGAGGAAATCTGGCGGACGCGCCACATTCGGGGGACGTACAGCTATGCGGTATTTAACGCAGAATTTCTATTTGGTTATAACGGCCGCATCCTCACCTGCATCGATGCAAACACCGGAGAACGCTTATGGCGATCGCGCGAGCCGGGAGATGGCTTCCCCATCATCATAGATAACCACCTCGTCATCATGACCAAAGAAGGCAATCTCGCCGTCGCGCAGGCCTCGGGTGAGGGATACCGCGAAACAGCCCATCTGAAACTCTTCAACGACATAGTTTGGTCACACGCCACCCTTGCCAATAACAGGTTATACGCGCGCAGCATGTCGGAAATCGCCTGTATCGAAGTCGTACCAGAAACCCAAATGGCAGAATCAGACACAGATGACACCGCACCAAACTCGCACTTTGCACAATTTGTCGAAGAAGTGAACCAATCCTCAGACAAGAAAACGCGGATTGATCAATTCATGGCAAAACAAAAAACCTTTCCAATCCTCGAAGGCGAGAACTTCGTGCATTTTGTATATCGCGGCAAAGCGGAAGACGTCACCGTAACCGGTGATCACGTAGGGCGGCGATACGACCACCCCATGCACCGAATTGAAGGAACGGACTTCTTCTATTCCACCGCACAACTCGAACCCGACGCCCGCATCACCTATCGCTATACACTGGACTTACAGCGATCCATCCCCGATCCGCTCAACCCGCGACAGATGCGAACCCTCTTCTTTGGCCGCGCTTCCTATTTTGGCATGCCGCGCTGGCGTGCCCCCGACCATCTCAAAGCGCGACCAGATGGTATTCACGGCAAAATTGACACCATACATTTTGAAAGTGCGGAAATTGGGGGACAGCGCAAAATAGAAATCTACCTCCCAGCGGGATACGATAAAAGCAATGAACAATACCCCGTTGTATATGTTCACGCTGCGCGCCGACAGTGGTCACAGGGAAAAATGAATCTCTCGCTGGACAATATCATCGGCGAACGCGTGCGCCCCGTAATCGCGGTATTTGTCCCCTCTCTCTTCAGAGGTGGATACGCAGAGTACGTAGGGGCAAACCGCGATGCGTACAACCGCATTTTTACAAGCGAGATCGTGCCCTACATAGACCGGACATATCGCACGATCAAAAACCGCGAAAGCCGGGCAAATATAGGGACAATTTACGGTGGATTTATGGCGTTTTACGCGACCTTTACACATCCCGACATATTTGGCAAAATAGGCATACAATCCCTATCCTGGGATCAGACCGCAGAAGCCAAAGATGCAGACCTGGTCTTTCAGGCAACAAAACATAAGCCCATAGATATTTATCTGGACTGGGGAAAATACGACTTGCGAAGCCCAATGGAGGGAAATGATCTGGGCAAGAGCACGGCGTCATTTGCCCAACTACTAAAAAAGAAAGGTTATATCTTTACCGGAGGCGAAGTAAACGATGGTGCGGGGTGGGCGAGTTGGCGAAACCGAACGGACAAAATATTTGAAACGCTTTTTCCCCTCTCGGATTGATTCAGTTTCCCTGCTTCCCGCTTCTTTCTCTCTCAGGTGATCTCGGCGGAGGACTACCGCGGTCACCCGCAGTGCGACTTCTGCGTCTATTGCGCCGCTTTATCTCCTCCAACTCTGTATTAATGGCTTTTTGAATTTCAACACGAGAGGCACCATCGGCAATTAGTTTGTCAATTTTTTTTTGGAGATCAGACATCTCGCCTTCTGTCAACTGAGAACTGGAGTAATCGGGTCTCTGCCCCTCCCAATTAATCCCCATAACAGCCAACTCGTCGCGTATCTCTCTGTAAATCCTGTGATAGGTCGCACCATTCGCTTTTAGAGCCTCGGCCTTTTTGCGAAGTTCAGACATCTGATCTTCTGTCAACACCGCACTCAATCGCGTCAAAAATGTTTCTGTTAAATCTACGCCAAAACCCTCGAGTTCGGCAAAAATAGCCCTTCTAATCTCAGGGAGTTCTGCCCCTCCCTCGAGTAATTCATTGATCCTCGCCTGCAGCGCCATTCGCTGCGCTTCCGTCAATCGCGCCGAAAGCACCCACAACAGCGCACTTCCCCGAGATCGCTGACTTAGACGATGGCGGAAGGTCACGCGATCATCGATACCATCGCCATCCTCATCGACAAAAGCCGGCGGCGACTCCTCCTGTTTTTCTTGC
>JAGWBW010000061.1 GCA_021295695.1 Candidatus Latescibacterota bacterium | reverse complement strand
CCCTTTGCAACGCGCATCCCCAACTGCTCGGCAGATGATGCCTGTCCTTCCATCTTTTTTGATAACACCTGACGCCCATCAGGTGTTGCAACAACGCCCGATAGCAACAGAACGACCACAGAAACCGTGTCAACAGCCGCGTATCCCCCAATTGGAACGCGGCAGCCTCCCCCCAATGCCGCCAGCATCGCGCGTTCTGCCGTAACAGCCTGCTGCGTTTCAACACAATTCAAAACGCCAACGAGATCTGTAATCCTCTGATCCCCTTCTCGTATTTCTATCCCCAGCGCGCCCTGCCCCGGCGCAGGCAAACAGATATCCGGATCGATAAAATCCGCGATGCGATCTCCCAATCCCAATCGCTTCAAACCCGCTGCAGCCAGAATAATGCCATCCAAATTTTCCGTTTCGAGCTTTTTCAGGCGCGTATCCACATTCCCGCGAATTGCCACAAAATTCAAATCCGGTCGCGCGTGTTTCAACTGTGCTTGTCGCCGTAAACTGCTTGTTGCAACCGTCGCGCCTTCTGGCAAATCCCAAAACATCCGATTATTTTTACTGACCAGTACATCTCGCACGTCTTCGCGCTCGCTCACCGCGCCCAAAACCAATCCCTCTGGCAACTTAGTTGGCAAATCTTTCAAACTGTGAACCGCTATATCAATGCTGCCCGACAGCAGCGCGTGTTCGATCTCCTTTGTCCACACCTCTTTGCCACCAATCTGAGACAGAGACATTTCCGACAGGCGGTCTCCCTCCGTTTTAATCACTTCAATCTCGACGCTGAGACCGGGATATGCGCTCGCCAGTTTTCTTCTTGCCCAATTGGCCTGCCACAAAGCCAGCGCACTGCCTCGACTGCCAATAATCACCTTCATGAGCCGCGCACCTCTTTAATCTCTTTTTCTCGATCTTCCTCCACTACGAGATCAAATAAATAGAAAACTGTCGCCAGCTTCTCTAAGGCGCGTCACTGGCTTGTGCAGCACCTTATTCATAAATCGACGCATCAAATTGGCAACTTGATCGCGTTGATCATCTGAAAATTCACTGAACTTGGCCTGTGCGAGTTCCGAATCCATAAAAGATTGGAAATGTCCACGCAATGCCACAATCGCGGGCACAACCGATAGGGAATTTATCCACGCAGAGAAGTTTCCTATCTCTTCTTCTATGATTGCACTGACCTTGTCCGCTTCAATTTTTCGCTTCTCCAAATTCGCGCCAACCACAGACTCCAGATCGTCGAGATCGTACAAAAATACATTGTACAGATCGCCAACTGCCGGATCGATATCGCGCGGCATGGCAATATCGATCAAAAACATTGAGCGGTTATTGCGCTTTTGCATCGCCGCTGCTACATGATGACGTTCCAGAACATAAGTCTCCGCGCTCGTGGAACTGATAACAACATCTGCACCGTGCAAATTATCTATCCCATCGTCCCATGAAATAGCGCGACCGCCCACGCGCACCGCCAGGTTTTGTGCCCGCTCGAATGTGCGACTCGTCACCAACAAAGACTTCACCCCATTGTCGGCGAGGTGCCGCGCTGTCAATTCACTCATCTCGCCAGCACCGAGCACCAGAGCAGTATGTCCTTCCAGATTGCCGAAAATTTTCTTTGCGAGTTCCACCGCTGCAAAACTGACGGAAACAGCACCTGTTGCAATCTCCGTTTCCGTGCGCGCCCGCTTTGAAACCTCGGTCGCAGCGCGAAATAAGCGATTCAACACAGTCTTGCTCGTTCCCATAGACAGTGCGGCAGCCCCGGCCTCTTTCACCTGACCGGCAATTTGTGGCTCACCCATCACCATAGAATCCAACCCGGAAGCCACCCTGAAAAGATGGCGCACAGCTTCCGTATCGCGATAGACAAATAGGTGCCGCCCCAACGTATCGGCATCCAATCCACTTTGATCGCACCACCCCTTGATCACTGCTTCACGGGCAGCGTGAATATCTGTCGCAACACAATAGACTTCCGAGCGATTGCACGTCGATAACACCGCGCATTCGGCAATTTCAGACACGCCGGAAAAGTATTGCAAAACCGCATCCAAAGCCTGGGGCAACACCGCGACCCCATCTCGAACTTCAACTGGCGCCGTGCGGTAACTCAGCCCAATTACAACGAGAGACATACTTCAATTCGCTCCTCAATTTCAGTCCACTTACCCTTGCGCGCAAGAGCAAGGGTATCATCTGTCACCAACTGATGCCAAAACGCTTGCCTGCGCTCTGGCGCGTCGGGGAATCGCGCATAAACTCTGTGCCTTAAACCCGCCATCATATCCAGCAAGCCCGCGTGTCCATCTTCCAAAAAGGCCTCAATTTCTCGGCGCAACAGCACGGCATAAGCAGGACTATTGCCCCCTGTAGAAATCGCTACCTGTAAGTCGCCGCGCCGCACAACCGCGGGCACAATAAAATCGCTATCTGTATGCCGGTCCGCACCGCAGAACAAAATCCCTCGGCATTTTGCCGCCGCCTGTACCTCCCGATTGACGCCTGCATGATCAGTCGCGGCAATCACGAGCGCGCTGCCGTCCAAATCGCCTGGTTCAAATGCTCGCTGATAGAGATGGATCGCGTCTTCATCAGCCAATTTTAGAATGCCTTCAGTCGCGGTTATACCCACAACTCGAACCCGCGCCCTCGCATTACACAGCCCGCGCACTCTGCGTTCGGCAACGCGCCCCGCCCCAACCACAATACACAATTTATCTTCCAAATTCAAAAACACGGGATAGCGCATGGTTTAAGGTCCTAAATTGTGGGGACCAGAAAAAAGAACGCCCACCACGGGAAATGCCAGAATGACAAGCACAAAACCCATGATAGACAAAAAAGCCGCCCGCTTGCCTTGCCAGCCGCCCCACCACCGCGCGACGAGATTGCCCGCATAGATGACCCATGCAATTAAAACTGGCAAAAATACCGGCTCGCGCCATATAGAAAACTGCGAAAGATGTTGAAATGCCCACACTGAACTGGCAATCGTTCCGCCCGTCAAAAAGACAAATCCAAAAGTGGCTGCGCGGTTATTAATCTGATTCAATACCTCAAGTGATGGCAGGCGGGAATAAAAAAAACCTAAATGCTTGGCTTGAATTTCGCCGAAAAGCATCAGATACATCACACCCCCAACACAGGAAATCGCAAATGCTGTGTACGCAAGGCCATAAGCCAGCACGTGCAGTTCAAACCACCCGCCGCTATATCCCGTAACCTGAATATCCTCAATACCCGGCAATTTTGTAAGCGTCAAAACGTGCAAAACCACCACAATAGGCACAATGAGCACGCCCAAAGATCGATCTCGCGTACTCACTTCAAGATAAATATAAACTACCGCGACCAGCCACGCACAAAGCGATGGCAAAACCTGACTGGTCAAAGGCACCTCACCAGCAGAAATTGTAATAAGAGCCAGGAGCGCAGTGTGCATACACCATGCCCCCCATATTCCCCAGGTACACAGATTGCGCCAGTGTGCTCTTGGCTGGTGAAAATGCAAAGCATAACCCAGCGCACTGACGATATACGCCCCTCCTGTCGCAAGGAGTAAGATGTCAAAAATCATAGCCTTTTCCTCGGATCATCCGTTCGCATACTGGTCGCGCAACAAAGAAATATACGCAACGGTGTACAACTACGCCAGTATCATCAACCCAACGTCGCTCACAAAGACTTTGGGGTGGATGGTTGGGCTGTTCTTTTTCCCGGTGTAATAGAGCCTAACACCACCTGTTTATCGGCACCGGTTACACTCGGCACATTGCCCGGATGCCCACTCACTGTCTGATAGGCAAGGATCGCAAATGCAATAGCTTCTTTTGCTTCTGACGCCATACCCAGGTCATCCAATCGCTTAAATGCAATATTTCCCAGTGCACGGTCCAAAAAATCCATCATAATCGGATTTTTAGTGCCACCCCCACTCGCAATCACCTCGTGTATTTCACACCTGGGCAAAACAAATCGTTTCAGCCCCTGTACAATGCATTCCACAGTGAACTGTGTTGCCGTACGCACGAGATCTTCCTCTTTTCCCTCCCAATCGAGAATTTTCTGAACCATATCGGTCCCAAAATCCTCGCGTCCCGTTGATTTCGGCGGCTTCATATCAAAAAAAGGATGCGCCATAAGCACATCCAACAGACCCTCACACACCTGGCCTTTGCTCGCAAGGTCTCCATCCCTATCGAAATTCATTTTATCGCCCGTAATCGCCTGCACAACCCCATCAATAACCATATTACCCGGTCCCGTATCAAATGCGAAAATGTCTGATATTTCACAGTTTGCAGGCAATATATTGACATTGGCAATACCACCGATATTGAGCATCGCGCGTCCCACATATTCAGATCGAAATAACAGATAATCCACCAGCGGGACAAGTGGTGCCCCCTGCCCGCCCACAGCCATATCCCGCGACCGAAAATCCGATACCGTCGTGATTCCAGTGCGCTCTGCAATCACCGCGGGATTGCCAATTTGCAGCGTTGACCGCACCCTCTTCTCAGCAGCTACTGCAAGTGCGGGCAAATGCTGAATCGTCTGCCCGTGCGATCCAATCACATCGACTTCCTCTGCGCTGACATTGCCATCATCACACACGCGCAGTGCAGCCTCTGCAAACCACTCCCCAAGCGCGGCATCCATGCGGCATATTGCATTAACTCTTCCATCTTCACAAAGTGACAAAATCTCCCTTCTGACATCTTTGGAAAAAGGTACCTCAACATACCCGAGCAGAGACAGGCCAGATTCTCCGATCTCCACAAGCGCGGCATCCACCCCATCGGCAGAAGTTCCAGACATGAGACCAATCGCTTTCACCTCACGCTCCTATCTCACGAACCGTTTTGATACCGCGAATAAAATAGTGATAAACCACTGACCCCTTGAAAAAACGCCGTTCAATCTCGCCATCTCCCACGCGTCTGAACCGCTGGGCTTCTCGCCGTCGCCGCAAGATATTGAACGGATGCAGCAACACCCACAAAAGCCCGGCTACCGCCGCAACGGGATGTTTCCAATTGCCCCTTAGCAACAAACCCAAATTCGCCAATTCCATAGCAACGCGAATCGGGAATTTATACAATAGCCGCGAAATGGAAAAGTTTTTCAACAACATCACGAGTTGATTGCGGTGATTCAAATACGCTTTCTTATAACTCTCTGCACCCAGCGTAAATCCGCCGTAGTGATATACGAGAGAATCGGGCACATAGACGATGCGATATCCCGCAAGGTGAAACCGCCAGGACAAATCGATCTCTTCCATATGCATCACAAAATCCTCATCAATCATTCCCGTTTTATCGAGACAATCCATACGCAAAAACATAGCCCCCCCAATAGCCCAAAAAATATCGCGGGGGTGATTGTATTGCCCCATATCTTCTTCGACAAACTCAAATATCCTGCCCTGACAAAACGTAAATCCCCACTTATCCATAAGCCCGCCCGCAGCCCCGCCATAATCAAACATTTTGCGATTCTGCAACGACCGCACTCTGGACTGACACGCCCCAATTGCGGGATCGGATTTCAGCGCATCAATCAGCGGGGACAACCATCCTTCGCCCACCTCCACATCCGAATTCAACAACATCGCATACTTCCCCTTTGCTATCTCCAACCCCCGGTTGCACCCGGCGCCCATCCCCTTGCTCGGTTTTCCATTTCCCCCACCCGTCTTCACAATGCGAATATCCGGAAATTTCTCCAATGCCCGATCCAGACTTCCGTCGGGATAAGGCTGATCATCTGCTACAATAACTTCAAAAGGGATATCGGATGTCCGCGCATAAACAAATGCCAGACACTCGGAAAGAATATCCCCCAAATAATGGGGAATGATAATTGATACCAGCGGTTTATTATTTTTTTTCATCTGAAAATCTCGGGATTCTCGGCAGCCTTCCTCCATTAAAACGCCACCTCTACACCTAATTCCTCAGCCGCTTTTTCCAGACTTTCCACATGGGTTTTATGCAGTGGAATCCCCGTCTTTTCCCAAGCCGCTTTTTTTAACCACTCAATCTCACCTGGCGCGTAAATGCGATCCACGCCTTCTTTTGGGCGGGAAGCCCGAATCGTCTGAATCATCCGATCAACTTCCCGTTTAAAATCCGACACATCGCAAAATGTCTCGACCTTGATCGCTTGAAAAAAGTGACTGGCCCGCCGCTGCCCTTGATATTCATCTTCTCGATTCACCGTTGCCAGGCCAAAAGGCAGAATACCGCTCAAAACATCCATCACCACATTTAGTCCCGATCCTTTCGCGCCACCGGGCGCTACCAGCGCATGCGCGCGACCCGGATCATCTGTCACATGCCCATCCTCATCTAATACCCACTCGCCATCTAATTTTTGTCCATATAAACGCATAGTGCCCACCCGCCCCCAGGCGGATCGCCCCGTCGCCATATCCAGAACAATGGGATATTCCCGATCTGCCGGAATCGCATAAGCCAGCGCGTGATTGCCCAACAACCGATCAATCCCCCCGTAAGGAGCCACACCTCGGCTGCTGCTCGACACGCAAAAACCGATCATATCCCAGTCCAATACCATCGTCGCATAACAGGCCGCTGCACCGTAATGACGGCTATTTATAACTGTTGTTGCGGCAATCCCCAGATCATTCGCTTTTGCAATTGCCAGTTGCATCGCCCGATAAGATGCCAGATGTCCCAAACACCCATCGCCATCTACTGTTGCCGACGCAGGCCCTTCGCGGACAACGCGAATTTCGGGTTTTGGATTTGTGTGACCAGTTTGAATGCGCTTTAAGTAACCCGGCACAGCCCGCGTACCGTGTGAGTGAACCCCACGCACATCTGTCTCGACTTGCAAATCGACCATCAACCGCGCATCTGCCCTCGGCACGCCAACCGCTTCATAAAGCCGCTGCACCGTCTCTCCCAAATCATCAACCTGAATCAACCGCTCCTGCTCCCCCGCCTCTGTCGGCACAATACCATTCACGAGTTCATGCATAAAAACCTCCAAACTCCTTGCTCAAATCAAAGAGACATTTTAATTTGTCAACTCGCCCAATCACTCTCTGCAGTAACACATGAAAGGTGAAACACGAGAAGGATTGAGTCGTCTTAATTTTATGTCTTACCTTTACCTATAGGGAAATCACCATGGATTACGATGTCATCGTCATCGGCGGCGGGAGTGCGGGATACGCCGCTGCACGCACGGCACAAGAACTCGGCGCCAAAGTTGCCATTATAGACAAAGGGCCTCTCGGTGGCCTGTGCATCTTGCGCGGCTGCATGCCAACCAAAACCATCCTGCGCTCATCCGAGATCATGTCCTTGATGCGCCGCGCCAGAGAATTTGGTCTGCGAGCTTCTAATTTGCAAGCAAATCTCGATGAAATCAATGACCGCAAACGCGCGCTCGTCGGTGAATTTGCAGATTATCGCATCGAACAACTCCGCAATCCGCGATTCACTCTTATCAACGGCACGGCGCAGTTTGTCAATCGCAACACCATCACTGTGGAAAAACAAAATATCACCGCGCGAAGTTTCATCATCAGCACGGGATCAATCGTTGCCGACATCGCTATTCCCGGCCTGGAAGAAGTGGGCTATATCACCAGTGATGAAGCACTTGAACTGCGGGAGTTACCAGAATCGATGATCGTCTTAGGTGGCGGTCCTGTCGCAACGGAATTTGCACAATTTTTCTGCCGTCTGGGAACGTGTACCACACTCATTCAACGCAGCGATCACATTTTCAGCAACACAGATGAAGATCTCGCACGTCCGGTGGAAGCTCGCTTCAGAGAAGAAGGCATGAAAGTCTTTACCAGCACGCAATTGCAAAAATTCACGACCAAAAACAACGCCAAAATCGCCTACTTCCACCATAAGGGAAAATCCCACCGCGCTTCGGCAGAGGTGATCCTCCATGCTTTGGGGCGCGTGCCCGCCATTCAATCGCTCGCGCTTGAAAATGCTGGCGTACAGGTCGAGCGCGAACGCATTCTCGTGGATCATCACATGCGCACCAGCGCGCCCAATATTTACGCAGCCGGCGATTGCACGGGACTCTATGAAATCGTACATATCGCCGTTCAGCAAGGCGAGATAGCCGGTCACAACGCCGTTGAAGGAACCAAAAATCAGCACATCGACTACAGGCTCAAAGCCGAAGTGGTCTTCACCGATCCGCAACTCGCGTCTGTGGGCCTCACAGAAAAAGAATGCCGCGAACAAAATATTTCCTATCGCGTTGCGTCCTATCCCTTTGACGACCACGGCAAATCCATGGTCCTGGGGGAAATCCATGGATTTGTCAAAATCCTCTGCCATCCCGAAACAGGCGAAATCATCGGTGGGCATATCGTCGGTCCAGAAGCCAGCGAACTCTTTCACGAACTCATCGCCATCATGCACTTTCGCGGCACCGTCCACGATCTCATGAACATCCCGCATTACCATCCCACACTATCGGAAATTCTCACCTATCCAGCAGAAGATCTCGTTGAAGAAATTCATTCCTCGCGGTGAATAACAGGCTTTAACTGATAGGCGAGCATTGCGGCAAATGGAATAAATAACAGGGAAATGCGGAACAAATTTTGATAGGAAATCCACGCGACCAGCACCCCTGCCAGCACAGGCAACAACCCCTGTGGAAACATAAACATATTCATAAAGCTGGTATAGGTCGGCCGTCGGTCAGCAGGCGCAATATCGAGAACATACGTCATGCGCCCCGAATACATGCCGCTTTGTGCTGCGCCTGAAAAAATAAACGTAAACGCATACACAACAACCCTCAAATCCATCTCTGTGCCCCAGAACCAGAAGGTGCGATCGGGCACATACACGATACATATTGGAATTAGAATAGACAGTGCGAGCAAGCAGGTACCGTACAAAAACAAAGCCTGATTGCCCTTGTAACGCCCCACCCATGCCCACGCAACATTTGAAAAAACCGAGCTAAACTGCATTGCAATCACATAAAACCCAATATAAACCGCCCCAATACCCAGACCGGAAATCGCGTAAGGCACGTAAAACGGCCCGCCCATCATGCTAAAGCCCCACAAAAATTGCACCATGCACAAACGCCTGAAATTCACATCATCTTTCATCAGACTCAGGCCACTGAGCAAATAATTTTTCAGAGAAAGCTGTGCGCGCGTACGCTTTTCAATGGGTTCGTGAATCATACCAAATGTCATCACGGCCAGCGCAGTGCCCGACCCCGATAGCATAAATAACACCGCGTAATTATTCGGAAATGAGAGACCGCTCTGCGCGCTCAGGATATAGGAAATCAGAACGCCTGCGACCATGGACATAATACCGCCTGAAAAACGGCGTAGAGCAAAAACTTTTGACCGATGTGACGCGGGAATCGCCTTACCCATCAAATCCATCCACGGCACATTCATCACACCCATCAGCGATGTCCCCAAAGCGTAAAGCACCATAAATAAAAACAAAAAAAATGCGGGATTTTGCCCGCCTAAAAAAATCGTCATTACGCCCACCAAAATCCACATCACACTTCGGGCCATGCCCGCCCAGATTAGCAAGGGCATCTTGCGGGGTTTTGGCTCGATAATCCGAGAGATAAAGACCTGCGGCCAGGCCCATCCCATTCTCATGAGCGCACCGGCCATCCCCACCAGAATACTGGACGTAGTCAGAGTTTGCACAAAGGCCGGCATCACCAGATCTGCGCTGATAAACGTATAGGCCATCATCACCATACCGCCATTGACCACCAGCAACCAGCTATTTCGGCGCGTCTCTCTCTGTGTGCGTCTTGCCGCCACCACATCGCGCAGCGGCGGTCCTCCATGCTGTGACATTTCCATAGATTTAGTATGCCTTATAAGCGATTCGCACCGTCAATAATCCTCTGAATATCCACAATCCCACACCCAGGTCCCCTGGGAATGCTCATTTTTCCATCTCGAATCTCGAGCGCAGGATCAAACCACTCGCGGTATTTCTCAATCCCGCGTTTGTATTCCTGATATCGACCAATATCTGGCGTACAGGCGGCAAAGTGGAGCATATAAATAAAACCAAAGCCACCAGAAATGTGTACTGTTGTCGGCATCTCGGCCAGAGCGGCCATTCGCGCAACGCGTGTCGAGCGAATAAGCCCCCCGTAATAATGCAGATCGGGCTGAACAATATCCACACCGCGATTGGCAATCATCCATCGAAACCGTCGGTCGCTGAACTCCTGTTCGCCACCAGAAACGGGAATATCCAGCGTATCGGCAACGACCTTCGTATCTTCGAGGTGATCAAACGGACAAGGCTCTTCAAAATAAACAGCCCCTATATCCTCGAGCATGCGCCCCACTTCAATCGCCTGCGGCGGATCGTAAGAACTATTGGAATCCGCGTGGATATCAATCGCATCACCGAGTACCTTGCGAGACAACGCGATTAAATTTGGTGTTCGCCCGGGCATGGCATCCGCATTTTTGCTCATGCGCCCGCCAATTCTAAACTTCACGGCCGGTGCGCCCGTCTCGTCGATCAGCCCCTGCAAATAACCCACTTCTTCTTCTGGTGTGCTATCCCGTCGCCCACTCGCAACATAAAAGGGAACCCACTCACGCACGACACCCCCCAGGAGTTCGGGAATGGATTTTTGTGCGGTCCGGCCGAGTAAATCCAACAGTGCCATCTCAACCCATGCCACACAACACCAGAAAGCCAATCCCTGCAATTTGTAATTGCTGCTATGGCGGTACACACCCCACAGATGATCTTCGAGGTCGCGAGCATCTTTTCCAATAAAATAGGGAATCACCAATCTGTTGAGAATCGGATATACATATTGCGCTCGTCCATTTGTAAACGCCAGGCCCTCTGCGCCATCTTTCGAACGCACATGCACGTAATACTCCCGCTCATCTTTGAGCAATTTGATAGATTCGATCACAACCGGCTCATCCAGCCCATCCAGGACCAGCACGGGTTTTTCAGCCACCTCATCCAATACTGCCACATCTGGTATCCGAGCCATTTACTTCCTCCTCACATCGGATGGACACAAAGGTACCGCTTCACCTGTTTCATCCATTTAATCCGCGTTCCGGATTTTCTCTTGCAATTTTTCAAAATACAGATCTCGGTCAACGGGAATATCGACCCAATCGTCCAGCCATGAAGACAAAAGCATCGCATTCGCCAATTCAACCCCACAAATGCCCTCAACCCCGGGCGCGAGTAGTGGGCTGTCATTCAATATGGCGTCACACCAGTTGTTAATTATCCCGCGGTGCGCCCCGCCATCTTCACCGAGAGGGATATCGAGTTTTTCCGCTTTTGGTTTGCCAAAGCCACCCGTATATCCTCGAGAAAACTCGCTCAGGGAAATATTCGAACGCCACCACACAATTTTGTTGTCTTCCATAATCACCTTGCCGCGATCCGTCGCTATCTCCAGGCGGTTGCTTCCGGGAAACTCTCCAGTTGTGGTAATAAATACACCCGTCGCACCGCTATCGTATTCCACATAGGCAGTAACATCGTCATCCACTTCAATATCGTGATATTTTCCGTAGCTGATATACGCGCGCACGCGCGAGGGCATCCCGCAAATCCACTGCCACAGATCCAGGTTATGCGGACACTGATTCATCAACACACCGCCCCCCTCACCCGACCAGGTCGCGCGCCATTCGCCTTTGTCGTAATAACTTTGGGCTCGAAACCAGTTTGTAACAATATAATTCGTGCGCTGAATATCTCCCAACTCGCCAGAAGCAACCAATTCCCGCAATTTTTGATGGTGTGGACGGGTTCGCTGATTGAACATCAGGGCAAATACTTTGCCACTTTTTTCAGCGGCTTCATTCATCTCATAAACTTGCCTGGTATATACACCTGCGGGTTTCTCGATCAATACATGCAAATCGTTCTCAAATCCCTTTATAGCAAATGTCGGATGATCGTAATGTGGCGTTGCCACAATAATCGCGTCAACAGCCCCCGATGCAATCAGATCATCGCCATTGTCAAATGTCCGCACGTCTTCTCCGAGGTTGTCGCGCGCCCACTGAATCCTATCCGGATCGACATCGCATACCGCTGTCAACTCCCCATGCGGAATATCGCCCGCTGGAAAATACTTCGCGTGACCGCTCCCTCTTCCACCAATGCCAATAATACCTACTCTCACCTTTTCCATATTGTAAACTCCTCCTTTGCCAACCTTGTCATCATCGCCCCTCGTACTGCCGGGCAAGTTGCGCCTTCAATGCGGTTTCAGTCGCTTCAGTCGCAACAAAAAAATTTGCGGGATAATATGCGTACTCCAAAAGCGCCGTATAAATTACATCTGCTTCATAGTGATTCAAACCCAACCCGGCCAAATACTGGAGCCGCATATTCCGATCCAGGTTGATCTCTGCATCCGCGAGCCACTCGCCCAGATCAAGTGCTCGTCCGGCATACGTCGAAAGCAACGCAACAGCAGATCCCAAAGATACATCACTGAGCGAGTCCCACACCTCCGTGTAATCCTCGCGATCCAAACGCTCCTGCAAAGCATCGACATTGACGACGCGGGGATCTTTCTGTCCCAATAGCACGACATCATATCCTTCGCCATCATTTTGATTACCCCAAATTGTCCCGTGTGGAAACACCTGAAAAAAAGTCGCGATCTCGCTCTTCACCGCATCTAACCGCGACTCGTAAAGCGGCACCCACTGCGTCACAACACCTCCGAGATTCAAACGCTTTTTGCACAATTCAAAATACTCTTTCGAATACAGCGCGCCAGCACCTTTAACCCAGGGGTGAATCGGGTCAGACGTAATAATATCGAATTTCTCATCTGTTGCCAGCAGATAATGTCGCGCATCGTCAATAATGATCTCCACGCGGGGATCTTTTAATACATCGTAGTTCTCAGGTCCAAAATACACCTCAGCCGCAGGTGGAATCA
The DNA here is from genome assembly GCA_021295695.1 of Candidatus Latescibacterota bacterium. GTDB lineage: Bacteria > Latescibacterota > UBA2968 > UBA2968 > UBA2968 > VXRD01. The sequence continues at coordinate 1,247 of JAGWBW010000061.1, read as the reverse complement.
ACGGCTCAATCTCGCAGATCACAATGCGCTCAACACTCGGATACAACACATAGATTCCCGCTGTCACCCCCGCACCACATCCGACCACGAGCACAGAACGCGGTTCCCTGTGCATCAATGCAGAGAGATGCCCCAACAGGCGCTGCAAACGCATATCCTGTGGCTCGCTGGAAGCCACGATTTTTCCACTAACGTGAAAATTGCGCACGCCATTATCCAATTCAGACACCGCAACCGATGTATTCATCCCTTCCCCCGCGTAAATATACGTCGCGCCCTCTCCCCAATCGAGTAGCGACCGCCCATAAGCAATCAGTGCCAGCGGCGGCCCCGGCATACTCCACACCAGCAAGGCTACACCTACCGCAACGCCGACCCATCGATCTGATCTGACAGTTCTGCCTGCATCCCGCACCTGCCACAACCTTCGTCCGAACATCAAAATAGCCCCGCATGCAGAAAGGATGAGTAACACCTGCTGCGTTATCTGAGTACCTAAAAGCGCAATCAAAACCACACTAAAACCGAGCGCACCCACAATTGCACCTGCCGTATTGGCCGCATACACACTCCCTGCCAATGCGCCGGGATCTCGTCCCTGTAATCGCGCTGCAGCAAGTGCCAGCGGAAAACTGATGCCCCACAGCACAGTCGCGGGAAAAATAGCCACAAAACAACGCAACAAATCCAGTTGGAATCGCACCGCAGTTGTTCCTCCCGATGTCCAATACGGGAGCAAATGAGCGAGCGCATAAGCCGACCAGGCTATCGCGCCGACAAGAAGAAGTTGGCACCACCCGAGCGCAATTTTGGGATCTACTTTTGTCCGAGCAAAATACGCCCCCACACTGCTGCCCACCCCCAACCCTATCAGAAAAACCCCCAGGATAATCGAAAAAGCATAAACAGTTGCCCCCATCATAAGCGACAACAACCGCGTCCAAATTACCTGGGCACCCAGCGCGCACACGCCGGAAATAGCAATGGTCACATAAACTCGCCAGGCTTCTTTTATCCACAGACTGCGCGCGGTCATTTTTGCCATTGGCGCATCGTACTCAGCCCATTTTGCCAACCCATATCCGATAAGTGCCACGGCAAAATTAAGCGCGACTGCCACATAAGTCGCCGTAACCACATCGTATAAGCGCAACAGATAAAACCCTGCCAACAAACACCCGCAAACAGCACCGGCAATATTGCCCCCGTAAAAAAAGCCAAGCCACGAAATGCCGCGAGGCGTTGAC
>JAGWBW010000304.1:573-10359 GCA_021295695.1 Candidatus Latescibacterota bacterium | reverse complement strand
GTTCAAAACAGAACTGGGGGGATTTTCGAAATAAAAAAGGGCAGGTACGCGGAGGGGTGTTTACACAATCTGCAGGAGGCATCAACCAGCGCGTGTGGATGCTAATCAACAAGGGTCAGGTATTTCAAGACATGCTCTTACACACGGGCGTTCGCAACATCGTAGATCACGCACTGGGCAACAATTATTTGCTATCGAGCCATTCCGCCAATATTGCCAAACCCGGCGGCGTTCCCATGCGCCTGCACACAGACCAGTGGTGGATGCCCATGCCAACGCGCCCGGACCGAACGCATCTACCCGCAGGGTCCATCACCCGCGAGCAAACAGATCACCCCGATACCGCATCCATCTGGCCCCGCGTAGTTCTCAACGTAGTATGGATGATCGGCGACTTCACAGCAGAAAACGGCGGCACCCGCATCGTTCCCGGCAGTCACCTGTGGGGACGACGGCCAGACAATCCCGACGACAACACCATCGAAACAGTCGCCCTTGAAGGTCCGGCCGGCACGGTTGGATTCCTCGACGGACGCATCTGGCACGGCACGGGAGCCAATATAAGCGACCAACTGCGCTGGGCCATACTCACCACATTCTGCGGACCCCAATTCCGTCCACAGGAGAATTTTACCGTAGGCACGGATACCAAAGTGCTGGCTGATGCATCGCCCGATCTCCTGTCTTTGCTCGGATTCAAAGTGTGGAATGCCTACGGACGCATCGAAAGCCCAGCCGTAGAATATATTCAACCCGGTGAACAATCCCTGGGTGAACTGCGCCCTCACCCTTGAAGAAACCCTTGAGCGCGCAGTTTTGTCAAAATAGGTAGGGGGTGAACGGTCCGTGGTGGGCCGCCTGACATTGGTCGGTGGTGCGGGCAACCGCACAGGGTTCGAGTCCCTCACCCTCTGCCAACCTACCCAAACATATCTTTTGCAAATGCCAAATTCTTCTCTCCCGAAGCCACAGGATCGGCTCCCCCTGGCGTTTCAAAAATCAGCCAACCCTCATAACCGATCTGTGCAATCGCATCTCGACACGCGGGAAAATCCACATCGCCTTCACCCAGATCTGAACGCCGCGTATCTTTCAGATGAATCAATTGTGTGTGTTCAGATAAAGTAACGAGCATATCTACCGAATCGTACCCGTATTGCAGTGCATTCGCCGTATCTTGATACACCCCCACCATCTCAGACTCCACACCATCGCAAATCGTCCTCAACAATCCCGGAGAAAAACTCGTCTCCAGCGCAACCTTAATACCCTCGTCTTCAGCGACAGGGGCGCATCGCTTCAAATCTTCAATCAGCAATTCTGCATGCGCGCTCGACATATCGAGATTCTCCGCATCAAAATACGGAAGTAAAATACCGACACCTCCCATGCCCTTGCATGCGCGAATCCCCTTTTGCACAAGCTCCACCACGCGGTCACGCACAGCCTCGTCCTCCTCATTCCCCTTGTATGCCCGAAACAGTGCAAAACTGATAGAACACGCTTGTGCGCCCGTCTCCTGAACCCATCCCCCAACCTCCTCCTGACCTGCCGCACTCAAAAGCCAATCCAACCGCTCCTCCTCTCGCAGCACAATCTCCACCCCATCAAACCCAATATCCCCTGCTGCGGCAAAAGCATCTTTTCCCCAATCCATATTCAGACTCGCATTGCGAATCCCGTACAAATACATAGCAAATCCTTTCGTTAATGTTGTAAACCTCAAAACCCCTACGCCTCATACGGCACTCCGGTGCGCCGCAATTCCATGTGACATAGCTACCCATATAACCAGTAGCAAAGCCGGGCCGCGCATCGCCAATCGTGCCCACAATCATATTGGCGTATTCATACGTCGTATCGTAGCGATCGATAATCAGCGCCACCATCTCCAGCCATGCCAGCCTGAGAGCCTCGCCCCACTCTGCCGCCCGGGCACTGGTCAGATACTCCTCGGCAGCTTCTACCACAGTAGTCGTCTCCACCACCGGACTGCTATTGGGAAACCCGGGAGAGCGATCCACCTTTATAGTAACCGCCGCATCGATCTCGACACCCGCACCGGTCAACTCGCCATCGCCCATCCGCGCATGCACATCGCCCAGAGAGAGCAATCCACCGGGCTTCTGGGCGCGAATATGCACAGTGCTGCCCGGCTGAATCGCATTAAAATCCATATTGCCGCCGTGATCAATCGAATGGGCAGCCCACGGTTCCAACTGAACCACGCCAACCCACAAAATCCGGCGGAAAGTGGATCAACCCATCGCGCACAGGCGCCACGCAGCGCCAGTTGCCCCAGTTGGGACCGCCATTGCGATAAAAGCCATAAGGACCCACCTCAATAGCGATAATCTCAATAGCGACCCAGTCATCGGGCGCAATCCCTTCAATGCGGAAAGGACCGCCAGGGCGGGCGTAGCGGCGGTGGCTTTCCCCAGAAGTAATCATCCCCGCGCGGGTCTCACCAGCAGCCTCAAAATCATTATCAGCCCCACCAATCGTCTCAATAACCACGGTCTCACCCAGAGCAAGCGTATCCCGCACCTCGCCAATAGCCGGATCATCCGGACCGCTATAATGGGGCGTGCGCGTGAAGCGACGCATAGAAAATCTCCTTATTAATAGGTACCTTTACCGCGGATCCCCCGATCGCCAGCGGTATTTCTCAACACCATCCATATCGAGTTCCACACCCCAGCCGGGGCCCTGTGGCAGCAATATACACCCGGCTTCAATTCTCAGCGGGTCAGTAATAATCTCATCGCGCCAATCAATACCGGTAACCAATTCCATAGGCGCGGCATTGGGTATAGACGCCATCAGATGTGTTGCCGCGGCAATGCCCACCGGACCCTTGGTATTGTGCGGCGAAATGGGAACGTGATACGTATCGGCAATCGCGGCGATCTTCCGCACCTCCGTAATCCCCCCGGCGTACATCAAATCCGGCTGGGCAATATCGATACCATCCAGATCCAATAACTGGCGGAACTGGCTCCTCGTATTGAGCCGCTCCGACCCCATCACTGGAATATTAATAGCGTGCCGCACCTTGGGATAAGCGCTCAAATCGTCTGGCGGTACCGGATCTTCAAACGCGTACAGATCAAAAGGCTCCAATGCCCGTGCCAGACGAATACAACCAGACACGGTCAAACGCCCGTGACAATCGATAAACAGCTTGACATCGGGACCCACCGCCTGGCGCACAGCCTCAAAACGGGCGGATGTTTGTCTGGGATTGCCCGTCTCGACATACGGATCAAATTGATCATCACTATCGCTACCCATACCGCCTTTAAGTGCTCGAAAACCGCGCGCTACCAGCCGTTGCGCGTGCGCTGCAGCCGCCTCTGGCGTACTCCCGCCAAAATGCGTGTACACCTCGACCCTGTCGCGGAACACACCGCCCAATAACTCCACAACCGGCATATCCGCCACCTTGCCCTTTATATCCCACAAAGCCTGATCAATACCCGACAGCGCACTCATCCACACTGGCCCACTCATGCGCCAGATACCACTGAGAGAAGATTGCCGAAACAAATAGTACCACAGATACTCAATCCGCGCGGGATCGCACCCGATGAGTTCTTGCTTCATATGCTCAACCGCCGCACAGACCACGGGTTCCTTATTCGAATACGTGGCCTCACCCAAACCCATAAGCCCCTCATCGGTATGGACCCGAACAATCGTCCACTTGCGGCCGGGAGAATTGATCATAATAGTATCTATATCGACGATTTTCATTTTAACGCTCAAATACAATGAGACCCGAACTCCCGGTACTCGCGCACGGGCAACTCGTGATACTCGCGCACCAACTTTTCCAGGCGTTCACAAGCCAGTTCAAAAATGCGCGCGCCCTTTTCTGCACTCGCAACAAACGCATCACCCATAATACCCGTATCTTTTTTCGTATCCCGCCTGCGCTCGGCAAATTCCGCAAATGACAGATCATCGCTAAACGGTCTCGTCCCCGTCACATCGCTATCAACACGGCTCTTATCAACCAGATGCTCGCGCAAGTGAAGCTGCACAGCCGTCTCCCACTCCCCGGCGTGCCCCACACCTTCATTTGTCGCACTCCATTCCCGCAACTCCTTATCCACCATATCCCACCAGCTAAATGACAGCGTAAAAATATTCTCCTCTGCCACCTGCCACGAAACAGCGCGACAGGGCGCCGCATTGCCCCCGTGTCCATTCACAGAAATAATCCGCTTGAACCCATTGGCATAAATACTGCGAAAAATATCCGCCAACAAATTCTGAAACGTCTCCAAACGCAAATTAATCGTACCGGGAAATCCCATATTATAATGCGTAAACCCCGACCACACCGGCGGCGCAACAATCACGGGCAAATCATCCACGCGCTGGGCAACAGCCACAGCCATATAGAATGGCGCCGAAATATCCACATCCATCGGACAATGCGGCCCGTGCTGCTCCACAGATCCCACCGGCACAATCACCACGGGATCGCGCTCCAAAGCGTCCTCAAACTCGTGCCGCCACATCTCCTGCCACATCACCTTCTTGTTACTACCATCATAGGAAATTTTATACATAACTAAATCACCCCATCGCAAACCGCAGACAGAAGTCTTGCGATAGTTCTTCCGGTGTAAAAATCACGCGGATTACCGATCTGCATTCCGCTCGTAAATTTCCGCCAGATCGGACATCGCAACATCTCTCAGCAACATCTTTACCATATTTCACCTCTCAAAAAATAATACAGCCTACCCAAACCGATCCACCTTCAGTGCAGACAAATCAATAGAAGGTACTTCATCGGAAATCAATTCTGCCACCAACTTCCCAGTAACAGGACCCAGAGAAATGCCGATCATAGCATATCAAACGCGCGTGTGCGACCCAGAAATGGCACACCATCGGGCGTACAGGGCCGCAAACCGCACCAGATTTCTATCATCTCAAGATGATCGGGATTCAAATCGGGAAAATAATCGGGCACAGCCTTGAGAATGGCCTGCACGCGCCGCTGATTGATCGAAAAATCTAACCCCGCCAATTCGAGCGTACCCGCAAACCGCAACATATCACCCATAGGCGTAACACCGACCTTTGCTTCCCCCAGAGAAAACGGCGTTGTCGGACAAACGTCAGGCCGCTTAAAAGTAATACTATACCCCTTGGCAGGTTGAATAGGCAGATTGATATGGAGATCTTTAGCAATCTTATGCGACCAAGACCCGCCCGCCAGAATAACCTGCTCCGCCCGAAAATCACCCCGAGTAGTTTGCACAGCAACCACGCGATCGCGCGAAGTCTTAAACCCCAGAACCTCTGTCTCCTTATGAATACGAACGCCCTTTTCACCCACATACTGCGCCAGCCCACGCACAAAGCGATGTGGAACAAGATGGGCATCCTCGGGAAAAAATATCCCACCAATTGCCCGTATCTGAATGCCGGGATTTAATCCCCCCATCTCATCCGCATCGAGAACCCGTGTCTCAATCCCCAATTCCGACAAAAAACGCGCGTCTTTGACCGCCTTTGCCAAACCCTTCTCAGTCCTATATGCCGTGATCGTCCCCCTCTTCTCAAACCCAAAATTCATGCCCTCGAGCGATGCCATCTCTTCAAACAACGCCACACTCGCCATATTCATCGCCCGAATAACAGGCGTTGCCCGTACAACATGCTTCTCATTGCATGCACGGCGAAAATGCCACAACCAGGAAATCAGATCCCGGTCCAATCGCGGCTTAATATAAAACGGACTATCTGGATTCAACATCCACTTTAAGCTTTGAGACACCACCCCCGGAGCGGACAGAGGTATGCTGTGGCTCGGCACAACAAGCCCCCCATTCCCATACGAACACCCCGAACAAATATCGCCTTTGTCAACCAGCGCGACATCTCTACCCGCAGCATTTAAATAATAAGCCGAGCAAACACCGATTGCCCCACCGCCAATAATCAATATCTCTGTCTCTTCGCTCATCTGTATAGACCTCAACCTGCGCGGTGGTCCGAAACGACCGCTTTGAACTGAGCCACAATCTCCCCATAGTCGGAATCCTCCACGCAATTATTCAACTCGCCCGGATCTCTTGCCAGATCGTACAACTCACAGGGCGTCCTCGTTGGAACATGCAGCGTAAAGCGATAGTCTTCATTCCGCACCCCGGTCCAATCCTCAATCGTCGAAAACACGTACTCATACCCCCCAGAACCGCGTTCCAACAGCGGCAACAAAGACTGTCCGCGAGCACCCTCCGGCGGTGCCACCTGCCCGATCTCCGCAATTGTCGAAACCACATCGATCAACTGCGTGAGATCGCCACAAACCCCTCTGCTCTTGCGGTCCGGCGGACTGACAATCAGTGGAACCTGAACCGACCCCTCGTAAAAACAGTGCTTTGCCCACAAATGGTGTTCGCCGAGCATCTCACCGTGGTCCGCGCTGTAAATAATCCACGTATTATCCAGTTCCCCCAACGCATCCAGCGTATCAATCACCTCGCCAATCTTCTGATCAACCAGAGAAACAGCACCCAGGTAATGCCTGATACCCTCGCGCACAAAATCATCCGTCATCGTCTGAACCTGAGAATGCCCCTTGAGCCGTTTGACCTTTTCCGCCCAAACCTCATTTGTAGCGCTCGGCATCGTCATATCCGGCAATGCGATATCCGCATCTGCATAATAAGCCGCCCAAACCGGATCATCCATCAGCGGAACATGCGGCTGCACAAAACCCAGATGGAGATAAAAGGGTTTCTCGGAATCGCGCGATTGCAGCCAATCCATCGCGTGATCGGCAATAAAACTGGACAACTCGCATTCTTGCGGCAACACACTCGTCTCACCCCGCCAGTGCGTGGGCGTAAGCCTGAAAATCCCTCTGATCTGTTCCTGATGCGCCTCCAGAAGACCTCGCGCTTCGAGAAAATCCATATACGGGCTTTTCACATGGCTCGGAACATGGCCATACCGGTCGTACTCCTCCATCACATAATCCCACCCAAAACCCTTCACAAAATCCCCAAACTGCCGCGTATCGAAACGCTCCCCGCGCTCCCCCACCTCCAGAGAACCCGGACGCCCGTGATAGTGTGTCTTGCCAATCGACGCGGTCTCATACCCCCCACCCTGCAACTGTTTCATGATCGTCGGCCATGAGGGCTTAAAAGGACTATCATCAACCGTATCCCCGCGATCAGCCGTGACATTAGACGTAAACCCCAATTCATGCGTATATCGCCCAAGGCATACAAACCGGACACTGCGTCCACGTCCGTTCAAAACGCATGCCCAAATCCGCCAGCCGATCCAGATTCGGCGTCTGGACCAGAGGATGCCCGGCACAGCCGAGCACATCGTGGCGGTGTTGATCGCTAAAAATAAACAGGATATTGGGTTGTTTCATAAACTCTCCTCAAAACCCTTTAAAACCACCGATAAACAGGTATAAATTACATCTCCTACTTTGGCCCTCTGACACACATCTCCTGAATATCTGACCAGTCGGTGTCTGGCAAAAGGACAACAGATTCGTAATCGCTCTGGTCGGTTATCTGCTTCAACCTATCAATGCGTTCTTCGGTGCGCGGATGGGTTGACACATAGCTCAAAAAACGGGGAATATCTCCCACTTCTTTTTCCAGTGTTTCAAAAAACGCAACCATGCATTTGGGATCAATTTTGGCCTTCTGAAGCATTTGCATGCCTTTTTGATCAGCTTCGGCCTCATCCTGGCGGCGGAAGCGCAGTCCGCCCAATGTACGCACTGTTTCAAGCGCGTAGTGCAGCCCGCCCGCATCTCCCGACAGGGCGGAAAAGAGCATGCCCATTGACAATTCGCGGAGAATTGCCCGCGTTGAATGGCGCTGAAGAATATGCTGAATTTCGTGTGCAAGCACAGCGGCGAGTTCCTCGGGCGATTTGGTTTTTCTGAGTAATCCATCGTGTATGACAATATATCCGCCAGGTGCTGCAAAGGCGTTGATAACTGGATCTCGCTTCAAAATAATATGCAGATTGTAGGGGGATGACTGTTCGGTTTCCATGAGCAAATGGGCAATGCCTTCAATGGCTTTCTGGCAATTTGGATCGTCAATTCGCCTATCTTCGGGGGCGAGCAACAAAACGACCTGAGCACCGAGTCTTTCCTCCCACCGGACGGGCAAATAAACCACCACAAGATCCGTTAGCGTTGGAATGCCGCGAAAATAGAGCACCAGACCGATGACAATAATTGCCATAGCAGATAGCACTGTGAGTGCCGTTCTGTGTTTGCTGAAACGCGGGTTGTGAAAACTGCTGCGATTCGGTGCAATATCGTGAATAGCCCGCAAAAAATCAGAGTCGTCAACAATGAGTATTTCATCCCCTTTTTCCACGCGCACCTGCTCACCCGTATAAGCACCCTGAGACTGTCTGATCTGATGAAAATACCACTGGTATTCCGTGCCATCGGCCTTCGCAATCACCAACCCATCTTTTGAGATGGTAATGCTAACAAGATGAGGGGTAGTAGATTGGCCATCGAAATAACGACCATCCCATCTGTTCTGTCGCAATGTGTCCACTACAAGAGCCCCAAATCGATATCCAGAAATTCCGTATCCAGAAAATCAGTTATGCCCTCTCCAGTAGCCGAGGCATCCCGTGCGTCTTGCTCAATGACGTCAAGGTCGAGATCCCCTTCAAGAAGAATCCGTTCAAAAGTGAATCGCGCACTGCGTACAAGCACCCAGGGCTGCGCCAACCCCAACGTGAAGATAAGCAACAGACCATTGACGAGCTGAAACACAAAAAGATCACCGCCCAACATGGTAGAGCGAAATTGCGCTGTTGAAAATGTCGTGCGTGACCAGAAATATCTGTGTCGGGTGGCAGCATACCAGAAGGGATAAATTCCCAGCGTGGGAATGGCCAGGACAATGGCCCAAAAATTGCCCCAAAATAAATCTCGACCATCGCCATCAAAGTGGAACTGGGCACTGCCAAAATAAGACTGATTGACGAGAAATTTCCGAAGGCGCACTTCAAAATAGGGACTGTAAAAGCCCAATGTGATCAGTGTAAGGAACATGCCGGGGAAATAGATGCGGAAAAATTCGCGCGTATGGCCTCTAAAAGAAAAGCGAATCCCCCGCCACGACGTACGACTCAACTTGAAACGCCAGGCACCGACAATGGCAACAGGGAAAAGCAAAAAGAGGATACCCACATATAAGATGAGCGTGCCGATGATCTGCGAGGTAAAGCTTTTACCGAAAAGCTGTATGCCAAAGGAGAGCCCGCCGATCACAATCAAAAAAACCATTGCTTTCAGCCAGCCAAAAAAAAGTTCTTTGCCGGTTCCGTGATATGCAAAACGATCACCCTCAAATTCGGTCTGGCTGTGCATGTAGTTTCGGACCCTGACTTTACCCCAGAAATAGTAGATGCCCAGCGTGATAATCGCGAGCAAAATATTCACGATATGAATGCCAAATAAAGAACCGCCCTGACCGTAAAACGAGAGCTGTCGCGCAGTGGTCGGTTCTCCGCCCAATGGTTGTTCGGTTGACTCTGCCATAGTTCCTCCTAAAATAGGTTGAATACGCGTTCACACAGGCATCTTTCTACCTGAAATTGCGCGACCGATACGTGCGTGATTCTTCCCCCTTTCGCTTCTCAAGCACCGCTTCAGCGTGATGCACAAAAGCATCAGGGACACCTTCCTTAAAAATCTGTTCAATCCATAGCGAGTCCTCGCTGTCAGTGAGCAGATAGGGGTCAGCGACTTCC
>JAGWBW010000304.1:0-312 GCA_021295695.1 Candidatus Latescibacterota bacterium | reverse complement strand
AAGTCGGCGTAATGCCCGTCCCACCGCAGGAATCAAAGACTTCCTTTCGATTGTAATTGCAGCACTAAGGAGCTTCTCCGCTGCCGTCTCAGGCGCAATGCGTACAAGAAGAAGGCATAAATCTCGTTCGCGATTTGGATGAAATTGGAGCCCGCGTTCAATAGCCTCTACAGCGCGATCAACATCGAATTTTGCCAGACCCTGGATAGCTCTAAGCGGCTCTATAGCCACGAGCGCACGTTCAGCGAAAGCCATGTCAAGGATTTGCTTTCGCAAGTCGGGGTTGTCCGATTCGGCGGCGATGTCGTAAAG
>JAGWBW010000303.1:2605-2989 GCA_021295695.1 Candidatus Latescibacterota bacterium | reverse complement strand
GCCGAAACCCTGTGCGAACCCGGCGACAGATTCCCGATGACAAAATAACCGGCCTTATCTGTCGCCACACCAATGTGCAAACTATCGATCACAACATTGGCATTCGGCAGAGTCTCGCCATTGGATGCATCGCGCACCGTACCCCGCACTGCGCCCTGACCATACGCCTGTGTGCTAATGGCAACACATACAACGCACAAAAACAACTGCACAATTCGCTTCATGGCCTCTCCTATTCCCCTCCCAAAGACAACGTTGAAATAACCCTTTCCTCTGACATTGCTTAGATTCATACACTGGTCTTTCCGTTCCCTGTTTTCTGTACGAAAATTGTTAAACCTCTGTTAAAGTCTGTAAAACAAAACGCGCCCATTGTTTAATGGA
>JAGWBW010000303.1:0-2535 GCA_021295695.1 Candidatus Latescibacterota bacterium | reverse complement strand
CCGACGCCCCCTTCTCCACACACAGCGGACCAGCGTAATCTGCCGCGCTTAAAATTTCCAAACACGTCTTCAAATCATAACCCATAGCTTTTCCATCCCGCTCCCATGCCTGCACGCCATCATCACTGTAATTAAACACCTTCACATGGCACGAAAACGCGCGCGGTGCCAGCACGCGCATGCCCGCCTCCCAATCCCCATCGGGAAAATTCGCCGTATCTGGACAGGTGCCAAACCAATCGGAATCCACCCCATCCAGAATCCGCTGCAAATTATCAGACGATGACGACACACCCCCGTGATTTTCCACCAGCAGCTTCACACCCGCCTGCTCGCCCACAGCCACCAACTCCCGATACCCCTCAATCACACGCCCCATCGCCCCATCGTCATCCGCGTGTCCCGTATTAATCCGTATCGCCTCTGATCCCACAGCCGCCGCCGTGTAAAACCACTGCTTCAATGCCTCCAGATCCGTGCGCCGCACAGCCTCATCAGCACCTGCAATATTGCCCATATCCACCGCGATATTGCGCACCGAAAGTCCATTATCCGCCAACCGATTCCGAAGCTCATTCAAATACCTCGCATCCTGAGACTCAAAAAACCGCGAACACAACTCCACCGTCCTCACACCATGCGCGGCACACACCTCGGGAAACTCGAGCAAAGTCAGCGACTTCTCCCGCAAAATTTCACCGCTGAGCACCCATCCGGCAATACCGACATCGAGATCCATAGTCATTCTCCTTTTGTTAGACCACTGAATATATCAACAGATTTGGCACGCACTCGTATATTTATTATGTTACATCACTCTCTCCCACAACACAAGGAGGTTTTCCGTGGAATCCGTTATCGGCATCATATTAGGCGGCGGAGCGGGATCGCGTCTCTATCCCCTGACCAAATACCGCTCCAAACCCGCAGTCCCCATCGGCGGCAAATATCGCCTCATCGACATACCCATCAGCAACTGCCTGCACTCGGGCCTCACACGCATCTACGCACTCACCCAATTCAACTCTGCCTCTCTCAACCGCCACATCGCCCAAACCTATCGCTTCGACGCCTTTTCAAACGGCTTTGTCGAAATCCTCGCCGCCGAACAAACCGAGGACCGCCTCGACTGGTATCAGGGCACAGCCGACGCCGTTCGCCAGCACCTCCACCACTTCATGTCCTACCAGATGGACCAATACCTCATCCTCTCTGGCGACCACCTCTACCGAATGAACTACCGGGCCTTTATCGCCGAACACCGCGAAAAAGGCGCAGACCTCACCATCGCCGTCAAACCTGTCACACGAGAAATTGCGCCCGACCTCGGCATCCTCAAAGTAGATGACACCGGGCGCATCATCGACTTCGTAGAAAAACCGCAAACCGACGCCGAACTGGACGACCTCAAACTCGACCCTGCACCCGGCAACAACCCCGACGAAGTGTACATGGCCTCCATGGGCATATACGTCTTTGAAAAAGACAAACTGAGAACGCTCCTCGCAGAAAACAGCGGCGACGACTTTGGCAAACACATCATCCCTGCCGCCATTCACACCCACAACGTCTATGCCCACCGATTCGAAGGATACTGGGAAGACATCGGCACCATCCGCGCCTTCTACGAAGCCAACCTCGCACTCACAACCACATCGCCCCCCTTCCCCTTTTATCAACCCGGCGCGCCCATCTACACGCACCCGCGCTACCTCGCCGCAGCCAAACTGGACGGATGCCACCTCAAACAATGCAAAATCGGCGACGGATCCGACATACAAGATGCAGAAATAGAACACGCCGTCATCGGCATACGCAGTATCGTTGGTCCCCGCGTCAAACTCACCAACACCGTCATGATGGGCGCTGACTTTTACGAAACCCCCGAAGACAGAAAACGCAACAAACAAAAAAGCATCCCAAACGTCGGCATAGGTTCGGGATGCATAATCGACAACGCAATCATCGACAAAAACGCGCGCATTGGGGAAAACGTCACCATCCAAAACACAAAAAACATCCGCGAATCAGAACACGACGCCTACGCCATCCGCGACGGCATCGTCGTCATCACCAAAGACGCCATTATTCCCGCGGGTACGGTGATTTAGGAAGTGTGAATGAGAGAGCCTCACACGAAGACGCAGAGACACAAAGATAGAAACGTGAGATATTGTGGCAAAGCGTTCCTATTACCCGCACTTTTGTGTAAATAGCCAGTCCCATACATCTTCGGTTTTGTCGCATTGGTCGCTGGCAAAATGCGTGATAAATCCGCGTTGTGGGTCGTCGCCTGTGTACGCAAATCCATACGCACTGGCATTGTGTCCCACGTCTTTTAATTCCGTGTATTTGGTATTGGCATTCAGCGCGTTCAGCTGCTGAAAAGCGTCCTGGGTTAAGTCAACGGGTACGGTTGCGTCGGCATCCCCATGAAATGTCCAGATGGGAACTTCTACAATGCGGCTCATGTCATTCCACGGTTCGCACCCGCCAGCAGAGGGCATCGCGGCGGCGAAACGATCGGGTTGTGCG
>JAGWBW010000302.1:2609-4209 GCA_021295695.1 Candidatus Latescibacterota bacterium | reverse complement strand
ACTGCCTGAATTACTCGCGCGCATCAATAGCCCGGATCATAACTAAACAGCAACGACCCGCTGATGGCCGCCTCTATCTTCCGAATGCGTAATGCGAATCTCGATATTGCGGTTCAGCCGATTCAGAAACCCAAACAGTCTCTCTACACTAAAACGGCTAAAATCACCGTTCTTTAGCCGGGATATATCAGACTGATTGATCCCAAGAATTTCCCCCGCTTTTACCTGTGTCAGCTTCCGCCCTTCAAGAATACTATAGATTTCAAATGCCAGATCTGCCTTCAGCAACTCCGAAATACATTTCCAGAGCTTTGCTCAAATTTGACCTTTTCATTCATTTTTTCCCTCCATCTTGCTCACGAGAATCCCCGACCAAACACCACCAGACTGGGACCAATTGGATAGATGAGTGAGCCATTTCTATTTTAGGCCCTCGTCAATAGACGGGTCCATATCTGGCTTTTCGACGCCATCCAGTCCCAAGAAAATAGGGTAGAATGATCGAATAAAATCTCCACGACTACCATCGGAATCAGCACTGCGATACAACACGAGATTGTAAGTCGCCCCATTGATCGTCACCTGACGTTTGTCACTGATCTTGCCATGCACACTTTCAAAAAAGACGATTGTAGCCATAGCCATTTCACATTCGGGACTCGACCCGACAAAAAACCCACTCTTCCTCTTAAACAATTTCGCTATAGGTTCGCCCAAGGTATCCATCACCGTATAAATCATCTGCAGAGTGACTATATTGGGATTCATGGTTCCTTGTGAGTCGTAATTATAGCCACGAAAATTGACACGTTTATTCTTCTCGTCGAGGTAGAACTTGACCCAGGAATGGTACCCCGAAACGTCACCAAAAATCTCGCGTTTATTGTCCTGCAACAGTTTGTATTTCCCCTCTCCAACAAAGACGTGCTCAAACCCAGAACAGAAATCTATTGTCCCGCGATTGGTGTACAATTCAAACCACAGGCGATGGAGTACCTGATAAAACTGTACCTCCGACAGATTTTCTCCAAGAGTTTGATTAATGTAGTTTCGGGCGATCTGCATGGGCCGAGTTTGGAGAATCTGGGATAGAAAATACTGCTGCTCGGCCTCTTCTTCTTCTGTGGTAAACTCGGGATCTATAGTGCGGATAGCATAGTTATCCAACAGCTTCATGAAGCTGACATAAGTTCGGTTGGGATCGAACAACTTACTTTCATTCACCTTATGGAACAAAGGGCGCATAGCCAAATCAATAGCCCGTTCTCCCGATGCCCTCACCTGCTCGTCCAACAGGATGTCAGCCTCTGGATTCTCCCATTCCCCTGTCTTTGTGCGCCGACTCACGGAGAGTTGATTTTCGTCACTCTTCCAAATGCGTTGAAAGACATTTTCCTTCGTCAAGTCAACAGGCAGTGTTGACAGAGATTCTTGAGACGGCACAGGGGAAACAATAATGAGAGGTACCAACAGTCCGAGAAATATTGAGCGAAACATGGTTTTCTCCTCTACACCTCGGAAACCACACCGGGATACCGATTTTCAATCCACCAATCCGCGTGTGGCATCCCGCTCGCGCGCGTCTTTTTCACCAGCAAAT
>JAGWBW010000302.1:0-2539 GCA_021295695.1 Candidatus Latescibacterota bacterium | reverse complement strand
GTGTGAATCATCCAATGGACCTCGAAGAACTCGGCGTATCCGATCCTGTGCGGGAACAGGCGCACCAACACTTCCGGGATTGACAATCGTACTATCTCCATAATAACGGACCATCTGCGTATGCGTATGTCCCCCAGCCAACACCATCGCGTGATAACCAGCCAGCATGCGTTCCATCTCCTCATCTGGCGTGTGAGAAACGATTCCATCTTCATTAGATCGTGGCGAACCGTGATAGCAAAGAAGATTGGTAGTCGCATCCAGAGGTATCTCGACCGTTGCCTGGAACGTCCGCATATAGTCGAGATCATCAGGTGAAAGCCTGCGGACACCCCAGAATCGAGCTTCATTTCCTCGCCTCGCATTCTTGCTCTTTCCCGTACCAGGACGTGGATCAAGACACCACACGTCCATGTTCCCCATAACAACAGGACCATTCAGCGTTTTCAAACGAGCAATAACCTCACATGGTTGGGGACCGTCAGAGACAGTATCCCCCAGACACACAATGTGATCAATAGATTCTGTTTTGAGATCGTTCAAAACAGCTTCCAGAGCCACTGCATTTCCATGAATATCAGAGATGATGGCGATTCGCATATTCATACCTCCTTTTAGTGAGAGAGCTTCAAAGGAATTTTTGTGCATCACTGGCCTCGAAAACAAAAAAAGCGCGGACAATCTACCATAGGAGATATATCTCTCCTATAGCAGCTCCCCCGCGCCATCGCTTCAGTTGACGCAAAATAGTTGGCTCTGCCAATAGGTTTCTACTGCTTATTTACACCTATAATATACTATAGAGCGTCATAATGCAAGTCCTTTGGGAGTGATCTTGCAGCCCAATGGGCCTCCACCTTTCTTATAGAACTCAAACATTTACTTTTCTAACTTTACAAATTCCGCAAACCCCATCCTCTTTCCAGTCAGCGAAAAGATGACCATTTCATGACACACAACAACAACACTCTGAAAGGTCTGGTACCGTTCCAATACGCGACCAACACGACCACGCACACTGGACATCGGCTCCCAATCTCTCGTCTCTCCTGAAGGCCACTCACCTCCCAGCTCATGCATTTCGGCCTCTGCTTCTTCGACAAGCTCCATCGAATCGCGCCATCCGCAAATCCATTCGTGCAGATCAAACTCGACTCGAAGCGGAAGATCAAGTATCCGGCTGAGTATAGCAGCCGATTGGAGTGCCCGTGACATTGGGGATGAAATAACAATCTGAGGACCTTCAGTTGACAGGGATTTTGAAGCATTCTCAATCTGGCTGATCCCCGTCTCGGTCAACGGAATAATATGCGCAGCCCAACCCCTCTCTGCGCCTTTGAGATTCCCACCAGCAGCTAAATCCCAAATGGGTTCTCCATGTCGAATAAGATAGAAAGTCGTCATTTCTTGATCTCCATTTATATGTGAAACTGAAAGACTCTCAACAGCATACGCCATCATACCTTTTTGACCATTCATCAGCCTTTCAAACCGCTTATCATCTTTTGCTTCTCGGAACGCGAAAGATGCCTACCTTTTGATTGATCACAAAAGAGAAGTATCCACCGTCAAAAGGAGGATGTCATGTCAAAATGGAAATGCGTCATATTGCAAATGAGTGCAATCTCCATCGCGCTTCTAACACCAATTCCCGCATCTGCCCAGATAGATAATCCGCAGCCTTTCAAAGTACAAATAACGGGATCTGGACATCCGATGATCTTAATACCCGGTCTAAGTAGTTCTGGAGACGTCTGGCGCGAAACAGTCCGTCGATACCAGAACAGCTTTGAATGCCATGTCTTTACACTCGCGGGATTTGCCGGACAGCCACCCGTGCAAACAGAGCATTATTTGCAAACCATGAGAGACGCGATTATCGCATATATCCAGAAAAACAATCTACAAAAACCAATCCTCGCAGGACATAGTTTGGGTGGTTTTCTATCTTTGTGGGTTGCTGCGAGCATACCCGAAAGCGCAGGACCGCTTATTATAGTCGATGCAGTACCCTTTTTACCCGCACTACAAAACCCGGCAGCAACAGTTGAATTTATGCGTGCGCCAGCAGAACAAACACGCGCCTGGATACTTTCTCAAACACCTGAACAAAGAGAAAAAGCAACACCATCTATGCTCAAAATGATGATCACAGACCCCGCAAAAATAGATACGGCTGTCGTGTGGAGTCTATCTTCGGACCCAAACACAGTTGCACAGGCAATGTACGAAATGTTTTTGACAGACTTGCGAACCGAGATCAAGAACATACAAACACCTGTTCTGGTATTGGGAGCCTGGATTTCGGGGCAATCTCAGGGCGCAACGCGAGAAAGTTCACTATCCGCGTATCAAAAACAGTACGCTCATGTTGAGAATTGTGAAATATGGATGACGGGCACAGGCAAACATTTTATTATGTGGGACGACCCAAAGGGCTACTTTAAGACCATTGATGCGTTCCTCTCTCACAAGACAACCGCGCCCCAGACGCCCAGATGAGCACAACATGTCTCAGTTCAAAAACCACAACAAAGCA
>JAGWBW010000301.1 GCA_021295695.1 Candidatus Latescibacterota bacterium | reverse complement strand
TTTGAGAATGGCAAAGGGATGGAACGCATTGTGGCGGCTATGACGCTTTCTGAGATAGGTGGTGATCGGGTTGTCGAGGTGTTGAAACGCGCTTTGCGAGAACGCGAACTGGATGTTATTGCAGCGGCGCACCCATTTTTTATTCGCGAATATTCCGCATTTGCAACTTCCGCTCTTGTTCAGGCTCTGGAGCACGAGGGCGATGAACGCATGGCCAGTGCAATGCTCGCGTCTGGCAATTCCAAACTCGCCAAAGCCGCTCGGCATTGGGCTTATACCCGGGGTATGGCTCTGGTGTCTCCGCCCGGGCGTTTGGATGATGATGGTTGAACAACGATATGCCACCAGATGGATTAAATTTTCAACTTTGATTTTCAAATTTGGTTGTAATGAAAAAACGGCAGTGGACATAATAACCACCGCCGTTTTTTTTAGACAAAATCACGACATTATTACTTAAATCGGTTGCAAACATCAGAGCGCGGCTCGATGCCATGACGCGATGACGGGACAGCACGGAAGCCTACCCCGTAATAATTCTATACGGGGACCGTCCCCTACACTATACATCGCTTGTGGTGTCGTTTGTTTTTAGTATATTACTTTTGAAATAGCTTTATATCTTTTTCTTCTCGCATTCCGGTTGCTGAGGGTAATCAGAACGACAAACTGAGCCAATGTCTGAGATTCCACGCCATCCAAATAAAGACATTCGCGAAGCAATATTATACGCTGTATCGAGAGGATGGCGTATTGAAAAAGCCGGTCCTCGGGCACATATTTGGGGCCGTGCTCTTTGCCCAGAACAGAGTCGAGCCGGACATATTTTCAATATTTACTCTACTCCCAGAAATCCGACTGTCCATGCTCGTAAGTTTCAAAGATATGTAGATGCCTGTACACATACACTCAAGAGGTGAAGACAATGCAAGTCTATGAATTTATGCTTACGCTTGCGACTGAGCCTGATCTGAATACAACTGATCGGCTCTATGGATATTTTGGTGAGGATGGTACAGCGCCAGACAGTGTCCTGGACTTTACACTTGTTATACAATCCGGAACACCGATTGCGAACTGCACTGTGGAAGCTACATCGTTTGAGGCAGCACTGGTATCGGTGTTTCCAAAACTACGCGAGGAAGGTCTTCTGGTCGTGCGCGTGGAGGTTGATGAGGTAGGACTGGCACTTCTTCAAGAGGCAATCTAACGGTTTAGATGCCATTATAGTCGCGATTCACTTGATATTCAAGTAAGACAATGGTTGGGAATTTGTGCTTTTTATGCAACTAAAAACAGGAGGGTAATATGTTGAATAAAATTTTCCCAGTACTCGTTTTTGTATTCCTCTGTGCTGCTCATACTGCTGCACAAGAGATGCAGGCCATTCGTTTTGACGGCCTGGGCGCGTATGTTCAGTTGCCTTCTGGCATTTTTGACCAGGAGGAGAATGCGACCATTGAAGCATGGGTCAAATGGGAACAGTTCAACGAGTGGTCAAGGGTATTTGACTTTGGCAGAGAAGGCAATGCCATTGTGGTTCAGAACAATAAAAAGTCATCCCAGATCAATTTTAGAATTTGGGACAATAAAGGAAAACAGCACGGCGTACAGGCCAAGAATGCTGTGCTTGGCAACACCTGGCACCACATCGCTGTGGTGTGTGGCACAGGGGGAATGAAAATCTATGTGGATGGCACGTTTTACGATGATGACGACTATCGAGGGGGATTGAATCAGGCTTATGGTGGCAACTACTATTTGGGCAAATCGAACTGGCCGAAAGACCAGCCGTTTGCAGGGTTGATGGCCGAGTTCAGGGTGTGGAATTATCAGAGGTCTCAGAGCGAGATTCGAAGGGCGATGAAAGTGGTATTGACCGGAAATGAAGAGGGATTGATTGGCTATTGGCCGATGCAGGAAATCAAGGCTGGAAAGCTTTCCGATTTGAGCAGGAGTTCAAACCACGCCAAAATTTACGGGAATATCACGATGGAGAATATCAAAGCCATATCCCCTGGGTTGATTCGCGGCGCGTCGGGGCAAGTGATTGCAGCGCAAACGAGCATGGGGCAAGGGGGTGTTTCAGCGCTTCCTCGTAGTCACTCTGATTATTTGGCCTATACGGTAGGGGAAAAAGCGGAAATCCCGCTGCCTGAAAATATCGATGGTATTGAGGCAAAGTATCTGGTGAATTTGAAGTGGGGAGCGTATTCGGGGCCGCAATCGAGAGTCATGGTGTTGCCGATAGAAGATATCAACACGCAACCCGAGTCGGGTATATTGAAGCACAAAAGCGGTGGGAGTGTTGAGGAAGAGCTCGAAATAACATCAAAGTCTAAAGTGTCTGTGACCGAAGTGGAAGCACTGGTTATCAATGTGATCAATCAGACGGGACGATTCCGTCTCGTGGAGCGTCAGATGCTCAATGAGGTTTTCGGGGAGCAAGATTTGGGAGACTCTGGCCGCTTGGCCAGACCGTCGGCAGCAAAAATTGGGAATGTGCTCGGGGCGCAGTATATGATGAAAGTCGTCGTGACAGACTATGAAGAAGGTGTATCAACG
>JAGWBW010000060.1:3441-23644 GCA_021295695.1 Candidatus Latescibacterota bacterium | reverse complement strand
TCATCGAGCGTCGCGTTTACAAACGCGCGCGTTGGATAAGACGCCAGCTTCGCTATTTCGCGCAGTTTGACCCGCGGACTCCAGAGCGGAGATTTGTCGGAGGTGAAAGCCACCTTTACCTGGGGAAAAAGTATCGGCTAAAGATAAGACAGGCTGAAACGGATAAGGTCTTGTTAAAGCAGGGATTTTTTCATATAGCAACGGGCAATAATGAGCCAGAACATATCGCGATGTTGCTTGAAGAATGGTACCGAAGCAAGGCGAATATTTATTTTTTGAAAGTGTTTGATGAATGCTGGCGTCCCTTTCAGAAAAAAGGGATAGATAAACCCACCCTCAAAATCCGCAATATGAAAACACGCTGGGGCAGTTTGAGCAGTAGAGGCAGCCTGACGTTAAATCTGGACCTCATCAAAGCACCCAGAGAATGTATTGAATACGTCGTCATCCACGAGCTATGCCACCTGTTTCACTTCAATCACGGAGCAGAGTTTTATAACTTACTTGAGCGCATGCTCCCCGATTGGATAAAACGAAAGCACAAATTGGAAATGGCACTGTCTTAGAATCAGACCACCAGTCTGGCAAGAAGATCTGGCTCTTGCCTGATTATCGATCACAATCTGTGCAATTTCTGCGACAAATTTTCAACAGGTGTAAACACCCACTGTTTTCCAGCTTTTACCGCATCGAGCAATCCATGAGCCTGTAAGTTCAGCAAATCTGTACGTGCAGTCTGATAAACTACATTGTGGCTATTCTGGTGGCCATAAATTGTATATCGATGGCGGGGATGACGAAGGGCGTGACTCAAAAGTGCGCGTTGTCGATAATTGAACACGGCAGAATTTTTCAACACCTGATCAATGTCTTCAAATAGTCGCGTTTTGCGTTTGACATATTGGTGAAATACATCCACAGTTTGTTCAATAACGCGCAATTGATACAAAATAAAATAAGTCAAATCATTATCATCTGTCTCCGTGTGCAAAAAGGACCGGCTATATTTTGCAGGAGCCTTGCGCAAAATTTGGGAAATAGACAAAAACTTAAACAGCCCGTAGCCATTGCGTAGCATCGACCAGTAGAACAGTGCGCGTGCGGTGCGGCCATTGCCATCGACAAATGGGTGGTCATACCCCAACCAGAAATGCAATATAATCGCCCGAAGCGCCGGATGAATAAACCAATCTGGCGTTTTGCCATTGGCAAAATCGCACATCGCTTGCAGGCGCTCGGGCAGTTCTTCGGCAGGCGGCGGACGGTGCAAAATTTCACCAGTAATAAGATCGGCAACATGAACAGATTCTTTTGCATACCGAAAACGACCTGTTCCCGAAGGATCGTCCAGAGTATCTTCCGTCACCAGGCGGTGCAGATGAAAAATCAGGTCTTGAGTTAATGGCTGATCTTTCAACTCGCCAATTGCATTCATGGTGAGATAATTATTCAAAATCATCTGCTCACTGCGATTCTGTGGGACTCGTCCAGTGCGGAGCATTTCTCTGGCGACCCGACGTGTGGTTGTGGCACCTTCGAGTTGGCTGGATGTAATGGCCTCTTCAATCAGTGAATCCACAAAGTAGAGATTAGAGAACTCAGATGTAGTAGCCTGTTCGAGCAGACCAGAAAAACCAGGCCCTCCCAGATCAATTTGATGCAAATACTCGAGAATAGGGTCTATAATCAAAACGTGGGATTTCTTTCCACAATTCCTTGCGGTGCAGCTTAAGGCCCAACCACCACTCGCGATGTGTCAGTCCTCTGGGAGGCGTTCGATATCGCAACTCATCCCAATGCAAGTAGTTAGACAGATCTACTTCCGAAATCAAATGTGGAAGTCGTTCAACTTCCAAATCGCGCATCAGATCATCAAAAGCCGGTGGTGTTTGAGGTTTTTTCATAATCGTTGTCCATCCATATTAAATGTTCATACTAATTTTATACTAATCTATATAAAATTAGTATGAAAAGCTACCCTTACTTGTTCATCAAAATGTGTGTTTTTTATAATCGTTGTCCATCCCATATTAAATGTTCATACTAATTTTATACTAATCTATGTAAAATTAGTATAAAATGGTGTGTCTGGCACAAAACGTCTTATATTGAAATATCAAAATCCAGATAGAGGGGGTTATTAATGGGATTACTGAAAGAAAAAGTGGCGATCATCACGGGTGGCGCAAGCGGTATTGGCCGCGCAACCGCTCGCCTCTTTATCGAAAAAGGCGCGCAAGTCGTCATCGCAGACATCCAGGAAGATAAAGGCCGGGCCGTAGCAGAAGAACTCGGTTCCAATGCCATCTTCCAGCACACCAATGTGAGGCGGGAACCCGATATCAGAGCGATGATTGGCCTCGCCGTCACGCATTTTGGACACCTGGATTGCCTCTTTAACAACGCCGGATATGGCGGTGTAGCGGGACCTGTTGAAGAAACATCCATGCGGGGTTTTGACAAAACCGTAAGCATTCTCCTGCGCGGCGTCTTCATGGGCATCAAACACGCAGCCCCCGTGATGAAAAAACAGGGATCGGGCAGCATCATCAGCACGGGTTCTGTCGCGGGCCTTCGCACGGGCTATGCGCCACATGTGTACAGCGCGTGTAAGGCAGCCGTCATACACCTCACCCGCACAACAGCAATGGAATTGGGACCACACAACATCCGCGTCAACTGTATATGTCCCGGTGGTATCGCCACCCCCATATTTGCCCCGGCACTGGACCTCGCGCCCGAAGAATCCGACAAAGCATATCAGCTCATGACCGAAAAACTCGCTGGCGGACAGCCTATCCATCGCGCGGGGCAACCCGAAGACATCGCACACGCAGCCCTCTATCTCGCCAGTGATCACGCCACATTTGTCAACGGTCACGCCCTGGTGGTGGATGGCGGCCTCATCGGCGGCCAAAAATGGGACAGATCCTGGATCGCCCGAGAGGGGCTTACGTCTGATGAGGATATGAGTGAAGTGTGATCCGCAGATGACGCAGAAAAAACGCGAATAATTTGAGCGTTTTACGCAGATAAAAAAGGAGTTATAATGAACCGCATCTTAATCTCATTGGCCCTCATGCTCTTTATCGCTTGTGCCAACGAACAACCCGGTCCAACCAAAACAACCATTGCCGTCATACCCAAAGGCACAACCCACGAGTTCTGGAAATCGATTCACGCAGGCGCAGTCAAAGCACAGCGCGAGTTAGACATAGAAATAATATGGAAAGGCCCGCTCAAAGAAGACGACCGCGAAGACCAGATCGCACTGGTCGAAAACTTCATCTCTCGCGGCGTTTCCGGTATTGTGCTCGCACCCCTCGACGACACCGCCCTTCGCGTACCCGTCACCAATGCCGTAAGCAGCGGTATCCCAGTCG
This sequence comes from Candidatus Latescibacterota bacterium, assembly GCA_021295695.1. Classification (GTDB taxonomy): domain Bacteria; phylum Latescibacterota; class UBA2968; order UBA2968; family UBA2968; genus VXRD01. Next base: position 20,261 of record JAGWBW010000060.1, on the reverse strand, counting down.
TCATTATCGACTCGGGACTCCAAAGCGATGACTTTGTCTCCTTTGTCGCCACCGACAATTATCGCGGAGGACGCCTCGCAGGTGCCGACATGGCCCAACGCCTGAACCAAAAGGGCAAAGTCATCATGCTTCGCTATCAGGAAGGCTCGGCCAGCACGATGAAACGCGAACAGGGATTCCTCGACGCAATAGGCGAGCATTCAGACATCGAACTTGTCTCATCAAATCAACACGGTGGTGCCACTACTGAAAGCGCGTATCAAGCCAGCGAAAACTTGCTCGCGCCCTTGAAAGACGCAAATGGCAAACTCACCATACAGGGCATCTTTTGCCCCAACGAATCCACCACATTTGGCATGCTGCGCGCCCTGCAAGACGCGGGCCTCGCCAGCAGTGTCATATTCATCGGCTTTGACAGCTCGGAAAAACTCGTCGAAGCCCTCGAAAACGATCAAATCCACGGGCTTGTACTGCAAAATCCCTTTAGAATGGGCTACCTCGGCGTCAAAACCATGGTCGCACATCTAAAAAATCAACCCGTTGAAAAACGCGTTGACACCGGCGTTGCCCTCGTCACCAAAGACAACATGAACGATCCAGACATCAAAGATGTATTGACGCCAGACCTGAATAAATGGCTCAAGTAAATGGAGCAAAAATGGTGAAAAAACTTTGCCGAATCGCAATAATTATCATCGCCATCCCTTCAATCGCCCTATCGCAGAACCTCCCGGACCTGACCGCGCTGAGCGAAACAATTAAGCCACAGGTATCGTCAACCCGGTCGCTCAACTTTGTCCAGCCATTCACAATACGCTATCGGACAAACGCGGAAATCACCACCTTCATAAACAGCGCGTTCGATCAGTCTGTACCGCAAGTAATTCGTCAAAACTACGACCTGCTCATCCGAACTATTGGGTTGCATCACGGGGGCATCATCTTCGACTTCGAAACTATGAAAAAGACCTTGCTGGAACAGGTCGGAGCCTATTACGATCCCGCAAACCATTCTGTCAACTTTCCGATAGGACCTATTTCTCCACAAGAGCTTCGAATAATCATCGCCCATGAACTTACGCATGTGCTACAGGATCAGCACTTCGGACTCGACCACTTGCTCGACAGCGCAACAAATAGCGATCAAATATTAGCACATCAGGCCCTCGCCGAAGGGGATGCGACGCTGGTGCAATTCCTCTGGTCTTTCAATCGCGCTGGACAAGCGATACCAGATGCCGAACTACAGCGATTCATAAACAATATTATCAATACGGCCGTCAATGAAACGGAAGAAATCCCTGATTTTTTATTCGAAGAACAAATCGCAACCTACTTTCGCGGAATGAACTTTGTATTTGCCCTGAAAAAACGCGGGGGGTGGGCAACAGTGAATCGCGCGTACACCACGCCGCCAATGTCGATGGAACACATTCTCCATCCAGACAAATACTTCGCAGGGGAATCGCTCGAGGAGATCTCACTTCCAGATTTGGCAAATGAACCCTTCGCAGGAGATTGGGAATTACTGGATAAGGATACATTGGGCGAACTTGGCCTCAGAATCATCTTCAATACCTTTGATGTCAATACCCCATCACACTCGGCAGCCGCTGGCTGGCATGGCGACCAGTATGCTGTCTTCAAACACCGCCAGGATAACACACCCGCTCTCGTCCTGTTCACGACATGGGATACGGAACGGGATGCGACAGAGTTCAAAACCGCCTACGAAGACATACTCGCAATCAAACGACGCGGCGCCACAGACTTCAGGATTGAGCAACGCGGGACCGATGTGTTAATTGCTGAATCGTCTCGGGATCTCGACCTGTTATTTGCGTACCTCAAAAAAGTTCGATTCACCCCCACAGTCGCGCTCGGAGCCTTTGATTTTGACGGCGATCTCGTGATCGGCTTCACAGACTTCCTGCTGTTCGCCGCCCACTTTGGCAAGAGCAGCTCAGACCCGGATTTTGACCCGCGATTCGACATCGATGCAGATGGTATGGTCGGCTTCTCGGACTTCCTCGCATTCGCTTCTGCTTTCGGGAAACAAATTACGCCCAACTCAAAACCCGCTGTCGTAATTGACCCACACATTATCCACCGCACGTTGGGATTTGTCCGATAAACCGGTCAGGCCTATCCTCTATGTCCATACCCAAACATCCGCGCTTTGCCATGCGCGGCATTCGCAAAACCTTTGGCGCGACCATTGCGCTCGACAACGTCGATTTTGCCGTTTCAGCCGGCGAAATCCATGCCCTCATCGGTGAAAATGGCGCGGGCAAAAGCACCCTGATGAAAGTACTCTCGGGAGCCTTGCAACCCGATGCCGGGGAAATGACTATTGACGGATCGCCCTTTGCACCTACCAATCCTCTCCAGGCGCGACAGCAGGGCGTGGCTATGATCTATCAAGAACTCTCCCTTGCGCCTCATCTAACCGTTGCGGAAAATGTCCTCCTCGGAATGGAAATCACGCGACGCGGGCTGTTGCAAAAATCAGACATGCACGCCCTTGTTCAAAACGCGCTAACAGAACTCGACCATGCCGATATCGACCCCCACGCACGCGTGAGCAGCCTCACCATTGCCGAAAGACAAATCGTAGAAATCACACGCGCCCTATCTGTTCAATGCCGCGTCCTCGTCCTGGACGAACCCACCAGCAGCCTCACGCGCGCAGATGCCAACCGCTTGTTTCGCGTGATACAACGCCTGAAAGATCGAAATTTGGCAATCGTCTATATCTCGCACTTCCTCGAAGAAATCAAAGAAATCGCCGACCAATTCACAGTTCTGAGAGATGGGAAAAGCGCTGGCAGCGGCCTGGTCGCCCACACCCCCATACCCGACATCGTCCATCTCATGGTCGGCAGGCAAATCGACGACTTTTTTCCACGCTCGAATCGCACACCGGGCGAACCACTCCTCGACCTCACAGATCTCGCTGGCGACCCTCTCCCTCACAGCGCGTCCCTCGTCTTGCACCGCGGAGAAGTACTCGGCATTGGTGGACTCATCGGCGCGGGGCGCACGGAACTTTTGCGCGCCCTCTTTGGCCTTGATCCCATCCGCAAAGGCAATATCACCTTCGCGCACAACACTGCCCGCGCAACACCTGCACAGCGTCTCACTCAGGGAATGGGATTGCTCAGCGAAGACCGCAAAGACGAGGGTCTCGCCCAATCCATGAGTCTCGCCAATAACCTCACCCTCTCGTGCCTGCCCAGAGGGATCATCTTTCCGGAAAAACTGTACGCCATTGCCCATCAGTGGATATATCGACTCAACATTCGCACATCGGGACCTGCACAATCCATTGCAGACCTCTCCGGCGGCAACCAGCAAAAAGTCGCGCTCGCCCGCCTTCTCCACCACGACGTAGATTGTCTGCTTTTGGATGAACCCACGCGCGGCATTGACATTGCCAGCAAAGCCGACATCTACCACCTGATTGACCAACTTGCAACACAGGGCAAAGCCATCCTCCTCGTAAGCAGTTACCTGCCCGAACTCCTCGGGATATGCGATCGCATCGCCGTCATGTATCGCGGTCGCCTCGGCCCGGCGCGTCCCGTTGATCAATGCAGCGAACACAGCCTCATGCTCGAAGCAACCGGGCAGGAGGTTACCGCTTGAACCATCTATCGCGCTTTGCCCCCTTGCTCGGCCTATTCGCAGTTTACGGCCTATTCGCCATACTCGGTCCCGACAGCTTTAGCAGTGGTCGCAACCTCGAAACTATCGCGCGTCAAACAGCGATTGTCGGCACGGCAGCACTCGGTATGACCCTCGTCATCATCGCCGGGGGCATTGACCTCTCCGTCGGCTCCATCATAGCCCTGACCACCGTCACCATCGCAGCATCGCTCCAGGCGGACCTATCACCCCCTGTTGCCGCACTCATCGGCATACTCATAGGCGCGCTATGCGGCTTTGTCAACGGCCTGATCATCACCCGTTTTCGCGTCGTACCTTTTATCGTCACACTCGGCACGCTACTGCTCGTGCGCGGCATAGCCAAAGGACTGGCCAGCGAACAAAAAATCGACGCGCCCCTCACCTATCTCATCGACCTGCTCGCAGCACTCCCGCGAGGTGCGTGGTGGATATTCCCGCCCGGCGTGTGGCTCCTCATCATCCTTGCCCTCCTCACCGGCGGATTCCTCGCCTATACCCGCCCGGGCAAACACATCGTCGCCATTGGCTCCAACGAAAATACGGCTCGCCTGTGCGGTATCCGCGTCGAAGCCACCAAATTACTCATCTATACCCTTGCAGGAACATCCGCAGGCATAGCCGGACTCCTCCAATTTTCGCGCCTCACCGTAGGCGATCCCACGGTCGCTGTTGGCCTCGAACTCGACGTCATCGCAGCCGTTGTCATCGGCGGGGGTAGCCTCTCGGGCGGCGAAGGCTCAGTGCTCGGCAGCGTGGTCGGCGCACTGATCATGACCGTCATCCGCTCTGGCTGTTCACAAATGGGCTTGCCAAATTGGGTGCAAGAAATCGTCACCGGCATTATTATAGTCACCGCGGTAGCCGTCGATAGACTGAGACATCGAGAAAGATAGTGGCTACCCACCACATCTCTGTTTTTTTGCAACTTATTTTTCATACCTGAGTTAGAGAAAACAAGTTGCAGACCCGAGCCGACGACATGGCTCATCCACTCACTCTAAGGAGTAACCCCATGCAAACCCGATGTAGCCTCTCCCTCATCGCCCTCGCCTTTTTGCTGACCTCAGCCCCCGCCTTTGCAGGCACAGTCGAAGTAGAAGGCGAAGGCACACCCGATCTGTACGTGGTCAAAGTGCACGCCGACTGGTGCAGTTCCTGCAAAGCACTGGTGCCCATTCTCGACGAAGTCCGAGAAACCATGTCTGCCGAGCCTGTTCTCTTTCTCACATTGGACGTAACCGACGAAGACCGCACCGGGCAGGCCCGCCTGCTGGCTGCAGCCCTCGGCATAGAGCAACACCTCAAGGACAATAATAAGACCGGGCTGGTCCTGATCATCAACCCCGCCGACAAGGCCCTGTTGGAAACCCTGACCCGGGAAAACACCGCCGATGAAATGATCGGCAAAATTGAGGGCCATGTTGCAGCAACTGCGGACGAAGACATGGACATGTGAGGCAAGAGATCGAATTACGGTGCATCGCTTAGCGAACACTGGGCGATGCATCTGAAAGAACAACTATATTACAAATGCTACTGATCGGAATCAAAACATGAACAATGACACCGCCTTTCAAATGGGCGCCTCAAACCTGCGCTTTGGGGTGGGAACAACACGAGAGATCGGCATGGATCTATCCGACATGGGCCTCAAGCGCGTCCTCGTCATCACCGATCCCAACCTCGTCGATCTCCCTCCCGTTCAAACCGCGCGAGAGAGCCTGGAATCCGAAGGTATTGAATACGATTTGTTCGACCGCGTACGCGTGGAACCCACAGATATCTCTTTCAAAGACGCCATCGCAGTCGCCACCGAAGGCACTTACGAAGGCTATGTCGCCATTGGGGGCGGTTCATCTATCGACACGGCAAAAGCAGCTAATCTATTTGCAACCTATCCCGACGACTTCTTCGCCTATATCAACGCGCCCATCGGCCAGGGCAAACCCGTCCCCGGCCCCGTCAAACCCCTCTTTGCCATTCCCACCACCGCCGGCACGGGAAGCGAAACCACGGGCGTAGCCATTATGGACCTCTCTGACCGCCATGTCAAAACCGGCATTGCACACCGCTATCTCAAACCCGACCTCGCCATTGTCGATCCCGAAAACACGCGTACCATGCCGCCTTCTATCGCGGCGGCAACCGGCCTCGACGTCCTTTGTCACGCCCTCGAATCCTTCACCGCCATCCCCTATACCGAACGCCCCAGACCCAAGCGCCCGCTCGAACGCCCGGCCTATCAGGGCGCCAATCCCATTTCCGACATGTGGGCACTCAAAGCCATTGAAATGACCACGCAGTATCTGCCCCGCGCAGTTCGCAACCCCGACGACGACGAAGCCCGCGCACAAATGATCCTCGCAGCATCGCTCGCAGGCATCGGATTTGGCAATGCCGGCGTTCACCTCTGCCACGGCATGTCGTATCCCGTATCGGGTATGGTGCGAGATTTTAAACCCAGGGGGATGACCACGGACCACGCCATCATCCCACACGGCATGTCTGTCGTCCTCAACGCCCCTCCGGTCTTTCGATTCACAGGACCCGCGCGTCCAGACCGTCACCTTCGAGCTGCACAACTCATGGGTGCTGATATCTCCAACGCATCTCCCGACGAAGCGGGCCACATCCTCGCCGATCAAATCGTCGCCATGATGAAACTGCTCGAAGTCCCCAATGGCCTGTCAGCCATCGGATTTACCGAAAGCGACATCCCCGCACTCGTCGAAGGCACCCTCCCCCAACACCGCGTCACCAAACTCTCACCGCGCCCCGCAGAAGCCGAAGACCTGAAAGCCTTGTTCAAAGATGCAATGGTCGCATGGTAGATCAAAATGAGGTTCATAGAGCCTCAATATCCATTTGCCATTTTTCACATCAGAACGTATGATGTGAGTACATAATCGCATCTTTTGATCGGGCTTCGGGAACATGGCTCACAATAGGGAGAATGTTTGTGGATGCTAAACTAATCTGGCTTTTTGCTTTTGTGGGACTTTATTGGGCTTATTGCCTCTTCTGGGGTGTCAGAGGTGCCATCTCTTCACGCACATCCACCGATTACTTCGTGGCTGGACGCACCATTGGCTTGTGGGTATTTGTTCTTGCGGCCACTGCCACCAGCTTTTCCGGCTGGACCTTTGTAGGACACCCCGGCAAAATCCTCATCGATGGCCTGCCCTATGCGTTCGCTTCCTTCTATGCCCTCACAATTCCCTTTACTGGCGTGCTCTTTTTGCGCCGCCAATGGGTCGTCGGTCGAGCTTTTGAACATATTACCCCCGGCGAAATGTACTCCACCTACTACGGTGGCAATGGCATGCGCCTGCTCACGGTTCTCGTCGCCTTCCTCTTTTCAGTTCCCTATCTCGGCGTGCAACTCCGCGCCTCTGGCGACCTCTTTCACGTACTCACCGACGGCATGATCGGCATTGAAGTGGGGATGTTCGCCCTCTCTGCCATTGTTATGATCTACGTCGCATCCGGCGGTCTCCGCTCCGTTGCCTATGTCGATTGCGCCCAGTGCGTCTTGCTCGCCCTCGGTATTGTCATCCTCGGCGGCATCGCCATCAGCTTTGCAGGCGGTTGGGGCGGATTTACCGATGGCCTTGCAGCCTATGTCAAACAAGACCTCGCATCGGGTCAAAAACTCACCCCCGCCGGTCACTCAAATATTGTCGCTATGCCGGGAACCATCCAGGCCGTATCCTCAGGCGCCGAAGCACAGGGCAGTGTCTGGACCGGCATGATGTGCCTCACCTACATGTTCGCGCTTATGGGCATCCAATCCTCACCCGCCTTTTCCATGTGGTGCTTTTCCAACAAAACCAGCGAACCTTTCCGCTGGCAGCAAGTGGTCGCATCCTCTATTATCATCGGCATCATCCTTTTCACCTTCACCATCTTTCAGGGCATTGGGGGCAATATCCTCATTGCAAACGGCATCTTTGAATCTGCCAATGACAAAAACCTCGTTCCCCAACTCATCAACCTGCTCACCGACTCAGCACCCTGGCTCGTTGGTCTGCTCGCAGTCTGTGCCCTCGCCGCAATGCAATCCACCGGAGCAGCCTACATGTCCACCTTCTCGGGCATGGTCACGCGCGACCTCTACAAACAATACGTCTCCCCCGACGCATCGGACAGCGTGCAAAAACTCTGTGGACGCATCTTCGTCATCGTCGTCACAGTGGTCGCACTATTCGTCGCCGCGCAATTCACCGGCGCTATCGTTATGCTCGGTGGCCTGGCCGTTGCTTACGGCTTCCAGATGTACCCGGCTCTCATGGGCGTGTGCTACTTTCCCTATCTCACCCGCAAAGGCGTGGTCTGGGGCCTTGTTGCTGGCCTGGTCGCCGTCACCCTGACCGATCGCACAGTGGCCGTATTTGGGCTTCCCTGGGGCGCATTCCCCCTCACCATTCACAGCGCGGGCTGGGGCATCTTCGCCAATTTGATCATTGCCCTGCTCGTCTCGAAATTTGGCTCAGAAAACAACGGAGAACGCGAAAAGCGCAAAAAGCACCACGCTTTTATCCAGGCTGTCTCTGGCCTCACCGAAAACCAGAAGAAATGGGTGACACCGGCGTGGATCCTCACCGTAGTGTGGTTCCTCGTTGGATTCGGGCCATTTGCCACGGTTGGCAACACCCTCTTTTCCGACCCCAATACCCCGGCCACCTGGGCACCTTTTGGTTTGCCCTCGCTCTGGGTCTGGCAACTCCTCATGCTGATCTTCGGCATTTTCGTCATGTGGATGCTCGCCTTCAAAGTCGGCCTCTCCAAACCCATTCCCATTGAAGATGTGACCTCGCAGCACAAAGCGTTTTTTGAAAAATAAAAAGAGCACCAGTGGACAATCCACCAGTGCTCTTGTATGGAGACAGATGAATGGCAAAGCATCACATCCCTCTAAAACTGGATAGAACAGCACTCTCTATAGGTTCACTTTCCGACACGTCGGAAGAACGTACATATTGGCTTACCCAAACACCTCGCGAACGCCTGAAACAAATCGAAATTCTTCGTATGCTGTCGGTTATTACGGTTATCCACGAGCCACGACGATTTAGAACACCTTCCGTGAAAATTTCGAACCCTAAAAAAATGCCATCGGCGATTTGCCGATGGCGTTAGTACTGAATCTAGTGGTCGTTCCCATAACTTCGCGTGAAGCTTGCGAAGGTTCAGGAGCAGGGATATTTTAGACATCTGTCCACATACAGTTGAAAAAGCCGGTCACGTTTTAGACCTCCCGCCGAGATACCGGGCTAAGCTATGTTCTGGTCCATTGGCTGGTAATCTATTCACCAACTTTATTTTTTACAAGAGACATAATTTTTTCAGCGACCTTCAGAGTAGAATGGGCGTCTTCCCGAGATGGATCCGCAAAATCGCCGGGATAGCGCACATCAACACCATAAGGCGAAAGCTCTGCACACGCTTCCCGAAAGCATGCCAGTTCAGCCAGTAAAACAGTGGACATATCCAACAACGCAATCACATCATGGGTGTAAGGAAACACAATACCATTTGCTGTCAACAGTGCTTTTAGAGACTTTTCAACTGCCTGCTGGGCATGAAAACACGGCGTGTCGGTTGGACCATCTTCTAATGCCAAGGTTTGCCGCGCCGTGATCACATCATTTTCAGCTTTTTTAAGCCACTGGCGCGCAAACTCCGTCTGGGGATCGCTCATACAATATCTTTCCCGTTGTCATTACATCTGTCACAATATGATTGACCACTCCTGAATAGCTTTCGACTTCCTGTGGTGTGTAAACCAGAATATCCAGAGGACAAGGGGCCGGTGCAAACAGCAGACGGATTTTTGCGGACCGTTTATGACGGGGCAAGTTCGACTCGACAACCACAAATAAATCCAGATCGCTATCTTTCGCAGGCGTTCCCCTGGCATAAGATCCAAACAAAATCACTTGCAATGGATTGATATGATCCACGATTTTTTGCACAATCTGATTGATAATTGCTTCAGAAATGACAGTGTTTGTTGTATCTAAAAAATGTGCCATCAGGCTATCCCTTGTTCCACAAATGAGCATGATCTTTCGAGCAATATAGCCCGAATCCAAAAGAGTGTCAACAAACGCAATCGCGGGAGGACACACAGAATGAAGGTACTACGGCAAAGGTTCAAGCCATTTTATCAAGTTTGGACCTCATTCATATTAAAGCATATCGTGGACGAGTGCTATCAGTTCTGGTTGAGGCCGTACTTCCCTCGTGTCAACAGAACTTCCTTCCAATAGTTCTCCCGGTTGTCTATGGTCTCATCAGGCGTGGGTGCCGGACGATATTCAAGCAGTGTGAATTTGAAATTTTTCCGGGCATAGTCCAGCTTGTTGCCCACTAACTTCTGCAATTCCTTATACGCCTCATTCCTTTCTTAAGTCCTTCAAATTAAGGTGGCCTTGGTTAAGAAAAATATATCGCACCTCCATTTTAAAGAACAATATACGCAGTGCTTGTATCGCCATTGCAAACGCCTCACGCCCACAAATCATCATCGAACCACACCCCAAAACCCGATCCCTCACCCGGCGCGATTTTGCCATCCATTACTTCCGGCTGATCGCGCACCCACGTCATCCACGGACGCCCACTTTCAGCCAGCGGATCGGGATCGAGCGCGACAATCGCGTGCAGCGCCCACACCTCCCCCCCGCGATGTGGACATACCTCGACATCGTAATCCTTCGCCAACCCGTAAATTTTCACCAACTCTGTCAATCCCCCGCACCAGCATACATCCGGTTGATAAATAGCGTGTAATCCCCGCTGCATCAGATCCTCAAATCCACGCGCCGTATATTCGTGCTCGCCACTCGCAATAGGAATGGGACTCTCGCGCATCAACCGCTCATAGCCATCAAAATCCTCTGGCAAAAGCGGCTCTTCCAACCATGCCAAATTGAACTCAACCAACCGCTCAGCAGCGCGCAACGCGCCCTCCACATCCCACCCCATTGACGCATCGCACATCAGTTGAATATCATCACCCACGACCGACCGCACATCTGCAAAAAAATCGGCTATGGCATCCAACTCATTGTGGGGATTCATCCCCCCAATCCCAAATTTTAATGCCTTATAGCCCAGAGCGAGTGCTCCTTCAAGACCATCCCGCGACCATCCCGTGCGATACGACGGCACCGCTATTCGCGTTCCCCCCAGCACCTCGACAAGTGGTTTATTCGCCCGCTTGCCCCGCAAATCCCACAATGCCAAATCCACGCCACTAATCGCCATCATCGCAATCCCCTTGCGTCCATAAGCCGCGGTATGGCGATACATCGCATCCCACAACCCCTCGACATCCCCGGCATTCGCGCCGATCAAAACCTCGCGCAACACCGTCTGAACCACATGAATACCCGCCGCGCCACCCCCGCCAACACCGTATCCCGACAACCCATCATCCGTATCAATCCGCACCAGAATCTGTCCAATATCTCCGCGCCACCCTGCAGGTGCGCGATCTGCTTCGGGCTGCACTGCGCGAACATGTGTAATGATCATATGAGATCTCCTATTTTTAAAATATTATTATCCTGCTTCTTGAAACGAAACCTGATTCAGGGTATATTTACCGCAACTGGCTTACTTGCTAAATTCCCGGAGAAATATAATGGATAAAACAATCAAACGCACGCCTGATGGAAAGCCCGAAAGGCGCACGCCCGATGAAATGCTGCGCGATGCCGTGTCGGACGATACCGATATTCCCGGCAAGGGCAAGCCACTCGACTTAAAAGCGTATTTCCGTCCCGGTGCGGAACATCGCATGGCGGGAAAAATCCTGCGCGACAACAATGTGCTTCCCGCACAGCTCCAGGAGCGCAAAGACGCGGAAGAACACCTTAAAAAAGCCGAAGAGCACCTGCAACGCGCGACCGAAAAAATCGCGCCATTGCAAAAAGCAATTCGCCCCATCGCGCAAACACTCATCCGCACATTTTCCAACGACAAAGAGATGTGCGAAGCTCTCGGCCTGGACGCACTTCCAGAAGACTTTCACCCCAATTCGCAAACACCACCCGCGTCTGATCTCCTCGGGACCATCAGCACCTTCGACCAATTGTGCAAACAATACAATGCACGGGTGCGCGACCTGACATACCACTACCTCGAAAACCTGCGCCTCGCGCACGAAAATACCGAAGCCAGCAAAAAGCGGCAACTCGCCAACCGCTCGCTTTTGCCAGCTTATGCGCCCATTGCCAAAATAGATATCGAAGCGCAGAGAGAATACATACAAAAGCGATTCCCCCTCCTGCCCGAACGCCCACACGACTGGCAATCGCGTCTCAAAACCTGGCAGCGGTCTCAGCATCCCGCCCTGTGGCGTCGCATTTTCAAATCTGCTTGATCTGCGAAAAACGCTCAAATGAACTGGCCTGAGAGGCGGCCAGTTGTACCCCGCTCATTCGCGTTTTTTTCTGCGGATACCACTCCCATCTTGTCTTGACGCATTTACCGAATTATAGTAACTTTATAAGTAAGTAAACACTTTCTTTTTATCAGGAGTTGAACAGTGGCAAACGGTTCCGAGATAAATCTTCTGGAAATCCCTCCGCAGCACATTTTAGATGGCCTTATCCCATCGCACGAAACCGTCCAATTATCGGCCAGTACCGACATTTGTCTCGATGGTACGTACGGAACTGCTTATCTCCTCGCCACAGACAAACACTTGTTCGCTATTAGCCCCAACGGCGACTCGACACCACACACAGAGCGCATCCCACTTTCAGAAATTACCAATCTCGAAGTCAAAGACCTGTTTGGCAACAGCTTGCTCAAAGTACGCACCGGAACCACAGGCGCCACCCTCGCGCGCTTTTCCAAAGGCCAGAACCAGAAATTCAACCGGATAACGCACCAGCTTGAAACCCTTGTAAAAGACGCGCGCCAAACCGAAGACAAAATCGCAAAAGGCCAACTTGGGCGCGCGATTTCGGGCAGACGGTGCGACGTATGCGGCACAATCATTTCCCGCAGGGTGGGAGTCTGCACCAATTGTCTCGACACCCGCAAACTGCTATATCGATTGCTCGCCTATGCGCGTCCCTTCTGGAAACTCGGAACCCTGAGCCTTGCTCTGCTCCTCACTTCGACCTTCATTGGCCTTACCCCACCGCTTTTGATGCGCGAACTCATCGACGGCGTGCTCGCACCTTCGGCAACATACGAAACGACCATCTTCCGCGACATCACAAACAGCATATTTGGGATGCCTACCGGATATGAAATCCTCTATTTTCTCGTGGGCCTGCTCCTGCTGATCAATCTCTCGCAATCGGGCCTTCGCGCCATACGATCATATATTTTATCCGTTCTTGGGCAGAAAATCACCTATAACCTCAGAAATGAGGTCTATCGGCATCTCCACCGACATTCTCTCAGCTTCTACAACGAGCGCGAAACCGGCACCATTATGGCCAGCATCACCCAGGATGTGGGCCGCCTGCAAGATTTTATCAGCGATGGCCTGCAAGAAATTATCCGCGACATCATCACCATCGCCATTATATGCGGCATTCTCTTTACGCTCAATGTCAAACTCGCCACCCTCGTTTTAATCCCCACGCCCCTTCTGATTATTGCAACCCTCAAATTTGGTCACCGCCTGCATCGCACCTATCGCGGCCTATTTCGGCGTTGGGCTGCCATCAGCGCACTCCTTGCCGACACCATTCCCGGCGTGCGCGTGGTCAAAGCCTTTGCACAAGAAGACCGCGAAGTGGGTAAATTTCAGACGCGCAGCGAAGACCTCCTCAAGGGTGAAATCAAAATTGCGGGCATTCGCAGCATCTTCGGCCCCGTCATGGCTTTTATTATGTCTATGGGAACACTGATTATATGGCTCGTAGGGGGTGCCTCGGTTCTCGACGGCGCATTGACATTGGGTAACTTTGTGGCATTTACGCAGTACATGTGGCGTTTTTATGGCCCAGTTGAAAGCCTTTGCCGCCTCAACCACCGCTTCCAGAGGGCCGCATCTTCTGCCGAACGCGTCTTTGAAGTGCTCGACACACAGCCCGACGTAACCGACAGACGTAGCGCGTACCCAATGCCCTTAGTTGAAGGACGCATCCAATTTGACGACGTGACATTTTCTTATGAACCTGGCAAACCCGTTCTCAAAAACCTCAATTTTACCGTTGAACCCGGCGAAATGATCGGCCTTGCCGGACATTCTGGCGCGGGTAAAAGCACCCTGATCAACCTGATTTGCAGATTTTACGATATCGAAGAAGGCGCGATTTTAATCGACGGACGCGATATCCGCAATGTCTCCCTCAAATCCCTGCGCGATCAGATCGGCGTCGTTCTGCAAGACCCCTTTCTGTTCAATGGCCCGATAGCCGAAAATATCGCCTATGGCAACCCCGATGCATCACTCGATGAAATCGTCGCAGCCGCAAAAACAGCCAATGCCCACGAATTCATCCTCCGCCTGCCCGATAGCTACGACACACCAGTGGGTGAACGCGGCGTTCGGCTCTCGGGCGGCGAAAGGCAACGCATCTCCATTGCGCGCGCGATCCTGAGAAACCCGCGCATTCTAATTCTTGATGAAGCCACCTCCAGCATGGATACCGAGACAGAATCACAGATTCAAGAAGCCCTTTACAGACTCGTGCAAGGGCGCACGACCTTTGCCATTGCCCATCGCCTTTCCACGCTCAAACACGCAGACCGCCTCTTTATCATCGACAACGGCGAACTCGCCGAGATGGGATCACACGCCGAACTCATCGCCCATGATGGTATTTACGCGCGTCTTTGCCGCATGCAAACAGAATTGTCCAGACTCCGCGCGTGGTAGCGAATAGACGAATAGACGAACCCCGCTCCACCCCCAAAGTCGTTATCAGATTCGATTCGTTGATGAACTGCTGACGCAGTTGTACCCCGTTCCGTTGATTCGCTGATTCACAAAAGGTATATCAATGTCTTCACACCCAGACCTGACCAGCGACCTCTCCCTACTCGTGCCCCGCGACATTCGTCTGTATCTCGACGATTTTGACGATCTCACACTCGACCTGCGCGGCGAAATCCACGAGCGGATTGGTGTGCAACGCGCTTTTCCCCTCAACGCGTCCACAAAATTCATCGTGCTCCACGATTCAGACGGCGGTGAAATAGGCATAGTACGCGACATGGTCGATCTCGACCCCGACAGCCGAGATGCATTGGAAATAGCACTCGAACAAGCATATTTTATGCCGCGTATTCTAAAAATAAATAGCATTGTTTCCAATTTTCACGTACCCACATGGGATGTGGAAACAGATCGCGGACATCGCGTATTTGAGATCCCCAGCAGCAAACGCGACGTGCGCGTAATAGACGACGTACGCGTGATCTTGCGAGACGCCGATGGCAACCGCTACGAGATCGTCGATTACCGTCGCCTCGACCCCGAAAGCGCAGCATTTGTGGAAACCATTGTTTGAAACCCCATCTGGGAACAATTGCTCCCTAATCTTCGTCAAAGCCAAAATGAACTGATGTGCAGATTGTATTAGTAGAAAGGAGGAGACATGAAACTCAGCGAATTTGCCATACACAAACCCATCAGCACCATTATGGTTGCAATTAGTATTATGGTGATGGGCTTTATTTCGGTATTCAAGTTGCCACTCGAATACCTGCCCAGCCTGACATTCCCGCGCATCTTTGTTTCCGTGAATTATCCCTCCTCTTCCCCGGAAGAAATTGAGCAATTCATCACGCGCCCCATCGAAGAAATCCTCGGCACGATGTCTGGCGTTGAAAGCATCAGTTCCTCATCGAGTGGCTCCAGCGCGCGCGTCGGCATGGAATTTGCGATGGACGCCGATATGGATATCGTCGGCGTTCACATCCGCGACCGCCTCGATCAAGTTCGCGCCGATCTGCCCGCCGATGTCGATCGCATCGATATTCGCAGTTTCGACACCGAAGACTTTCCCATCCTCGAATACTCTCTCACATGGCTTGGTGAAAACAACCAGGAACTCGTCAACGTATTCAATCAAATGATCTTGCCCAGAATACAGCGTCTCGAGGGCGTCGCCAATGTCGCACTCGAGGGCTTGGAAGAAAAAGACCTCCTCATCGAAGTCGATCAAAAAGCCATGACAGCCTATAAGATGGACTTCCGCACCATCAATCGCGCTCTGAACAACAACAATATCAATGTCTCTGCGGGATATGTCACCGAAGGCAACAAACGTCTCGCTGTTCGCAGCATGGGTGAATTTGAAACCGTTGATCAAATTCGCGATCTGCCCATTCGCCCCAATCTCATTCTCGACGATGTTGCCGATGTCACTTATGATTATCCCGAATCCCGCCGTTTTGAACGCCTCGACGGGCGTCCTTCGCTAACCCTTGAAATCCAGAAAGCCTCAACGGCTAACATGGTCGATGTCTGCAAACTCGCGCGCAACGAACTCGCCCTCATCCACGAAGAGGTCGGGAAAGACAAACTCCGCCTGCACATAGTGCGCGACCGATCCATCGACGTGACAAATAGCATCGCCAGCCTCAGCCAATCTGCTATTTTGGGAGGTCTGTTGGCCGTCATCGCCATCTTTATTTTCCTTCGCAACTTCCGCAGCACGCTCATCATCGGCTCAGCTATCCCCATCAGTGTGCTCACCGTATTCCTGATCATGTACTTCATGCGGCAATCCGGATCGAATATCACCCTCAATCTCATTTCCATGATGGGTCTGATGGTCGCCATCGGCATGCTCGTCGATCCCGCGGTCGTGGCCCTTGAAAATATCTTTCGCAAACGATTTGAAGTAGGGCAAGATGCCAGACAGGCCGCGCTCGAGGGCAGCAATGAAATCGGGCTTCCAGTCCTCGCTGCATCGCTCACGACCATCTGCGTATTTATCCCGGTCATTTTTGTTACCGACTCGCGCACCTCGCTCTTCATGCGCGACTTTGCCGTTACCGTGATCATATCTGTTATTGCCTCATTTAGTATTGCGCTCTCACTTATTCCGCTGGCAGCCTCTCGCGCCTTCAATGAAGATGGTAAAATCCTTGATCGCGTTCTCAAGAGCATTGTCGGCCTTGTAGCCGCGCTCGGTCTGGGAGCC
>JAGWBW010000060.1:0-3391 GCA_021295695.1 Candidatus Latescibacterota bacterium | reverse complement strand
CATTTGCCAAAATTGGTTTTCCCGGCATCATTGTACTGGTCATCTTTCTCTATTTTCGCTACCGCGCAATTGGTCCCAAAGCGATGTATGCCAAATTGGTCTCTTCCACCCTTCACTACCGCTGGGCAACCCTATCCCTGGCTGTTGTTCTCCTTTTTGTCGGCAACTACATCTACGGCAAAGTAGAGCAACAACCCTTCCGCTATCAGCCCAGTCGCGCTGTAAGACTCACCATTGAAATGCCCCGCAGCTACGATGTAGATCAAGCGCGTGAGATCTTCAAAATTGCCGAAGACCTGCTCATTCCCTTAAAAGACGAACTCGACATCGAAGCCATTGGCAGCCGATATAGCGGTCGGCGCGGTACCCGCTTGACCCTTTATCTCACACCGGCAGACGAAGGCAAACTCACCACAGATGAAGTTCAGCGCAAAGTTATCGCCCTCTTGCCCAAAGACATTCCAGGCGTGCGTTTCAAATCTGGCGGTGGCCGCGGTAGTTCTTCCGTGGGGGCTGGCGTTCAACTCAAAGGGCGCAGCCAGGAAACACTGGCCATTTTGGCCGAAGACATTGAAACCAGCATGCAGGGGATGCCCGGCGTTCACGAAATACAGACCAGCCTCGAAAGCGGAACCGAGGAAATTCGCGTCACAGTCAATCGCGAGCGCGCACAGCGCTACGGCCTCTCACCGCGCGATATTGCAACCACTATCGCCTCTGCGCTCGGTTCGCGCGGTGGCTCCAATTTCAAAACCCCCGATGGCGAAATCGACATCACAGTGCTGCTGCGCGAAGAAGACCGCGCCACCCTCGAACAACTCAAAACAACAGAATTTGAAAGCGACAACGGCGGCATGGTCTCCTTCTCCAGCCTGGCGAATTTCGACCTGACAACGGGCCGCAACACGATTCAACGCGAAGACCGCATGTCAACTGTAACCGTTTTTGCCAACACAGACCAGCAAGCGGTATTTCGCGTGGGCCAGATCATGAAAATGCGCATGGAAGGCGTACCCCTGCCCAAGGGATATACGTATGAAATGGATCGCCGCTTCAGATCTATGAATGCAGAACAAAACCAGGACTATGAGACCCTGATCCTGGCACTTATTCTCATTTACATCATCATGGCTTCGCTCTTTGAATCCTATGTCCATCCGCTCACTATTATGTTCTGTATCTTCTTCGCATTCATCGGCGTCGCGCTCGGTCTCTACACCTTTAAGATCGCCATGGACAGCAATGCCAAGTACGGCCTTCTCGTTCTCTTTGGCATTGTGGTCAACAACGGCATTGTCCTGGTCGATCACATCAACAGATATCGAAAACAGGGGCTTGTTCGCCGCGATGCCATTATCCGTGGCGGCCAGGACCGCTTGCGTCCGATTATGATGACTGCTACCACCACTATTATTGGCCTGATGCCCCTGGTATTGCCGATGCTCTTTGGCAATGCCGAAGGCACCTCAAGGCGCTGGGGACCAATTGGTCTGGTGGTTATTTCAGGGCTATCTATCTCAACAATCCTGACCCTTGTGCTCTTGCCTACGGTCTATTCCCTCATGGATGATCTCTCGCAATTTGCCAAACGGGTCACAGCCGTAGCCCGCGCGCAATAACAAAAAACCCCAGGCAATCGGCAAATCGTACCGATCACCTGGGGTTTTGCGTCTTTTTAAAAAGGCACTACGCTTCCTCGCGCAGTGCCTTCTCTGTCTCATCTGATGATTCTTCCTCGGTCTGGTTAACCTCTTCTATCTCACTGCCCGCATCGCAATCAGCCTGAAAAACAGCGCCATCTTCAACGATCAAGACGCCCGTTTGAATTTTTCCAATAAAAGTGGCTTTAGACTGCAAATGCACCTTCTCCTCAGCCACAAGAGTCCCCACAATGCGCCCGCTGACCAATGCGTCGCGCACCTTTATACTCGCCTCAACAACACCCGATGTTCCCACTATCAGCGTCCCGGATGACTCGAGTTCGCCTTTCAAGACCCCATCCACACGCACACCAGCCTCAATTTGAAAATGGCCTTCAGAAACAGCTCCACGCCCAATAATGGTATTCACGGTTTTATCAAAATTTGTATTGCGATCCACAGATCTCTCCTCCTGAAAATTTTTCAATAATATAAATCTTATGCGCCTTGAGTCAATTTCTTTCTCCAAATTTTCCGCTTGACAAGTATTTTTGACAGGCGTACTTTGCGAGCCGTTTTACACCTAAAACCGAGGAGAAACTGTGGCATTCACAATTACCAAAACCATTCGTCCAAATGCCGTGTGGCAAGAAATGTATCTCCAGGTACAAAAAGACCAGCGCGTAATCATCACCGCTGAGGGCCTCTGGTCTCCCGAGATGCGTCCGCTTACCATTGTCTGGTGTGGCCCCGATGGCATTGAAGGGCGCCCCGCCAATGATCAATATCTCTTGCCCGGCACAAATGTGGGAGCACTCGTGGGGCGCATTGCCGACAGCCCTATTCTTTCGGTGGGCAATTATTTCGATTTTTATTCGCCCTACGAAGGCCCGCTATTTCTCGCCATGAATGAAAATCCCGAATACCACAGCCAGGCCGGTTCAATCCACGCACAAATCATCTTGTTTGACCTGTGAAATTAATCCGCTTTTTTGTCCGAGAATACGCCCTCTCAGGGCTGTTTATCATCTTGCTACTCGGCTTGTGGGAAATAGTCGTGCGAAGTCTTGATGTCGCCGCATTTATCCTCCCGCCACCATCTCAAATCCTATCCAAATTTGCCGCATCTCATCGCCTCCTGCTCTCTCATGGTCTCGTCACACTCACCGAAGCCCTCGGCGGCTTTCTCACAGGCGCATCATCGGGGCTACTTTGTGCCATAGCAATGGCTCGCTCTCGCCTGATCGAACGGATGCTTTACCCACTGGTCATCTCCACGCAGACCTTTCCAAAAGAGGCACTCGCACCCGTTTTTGTCATCTGGTTTGGATTTGGTCTCTTCCCCAAGGTAATTATCGCGGGCCTCATTTCCTTTTTTCCCGTTGTGATCAACACCACGCGCGGACTCTTATCGGTTGACACATCCATTCTCGACTTGATGCGGTCGCTCTCTGCTAACCAACGACAGATCTTTTTTAAAGTGCGCCTGCCCAATGCCATCCCCTATCTTTTTGCCGCACTCAAAATGTGTATCACACTCAGCGTAATTGGCGCTGTGGTCGGCGAATTTGTCGGCTCCAGTGCAGGGCTGGGCCATCTCATTCGCCTGGCCAATTCAGAACTCGCAACCGATTTGATGTTCGCCGCCCTGCTCGCACTCGGCTGCATGGGCACGGGCCTGTTTCTACTCGTTGACGGCCTCGAAAAAACAGCCCTGCGTCGTTGGGGTGGTGCCGTTGAAACCATAGGTC
>JAGWBW010000300.1:5549-5924 GCA_021295695.1 Candidatus Latescibacterota bacterium | reverse complement strand
TTTTGCAATTGCCCGGCGATTGCGTTGAGTTCGGCTGGTATGGTGTTCATGATCCCACCTCCTCTGTCCATCCATTTCCACGTTTGAGATTTTCCATTCTCTCTTCTCTTATTCGATCTCTTTCGCCCGTTTTATCAGGCCCGCTGTATGGCGTAACGGTATTGGCGTATTCGGCAAGGTGTACCGCGTGCTTGTGCTTGACGTCATCAAAGCCGGGTTCAGAGGCAAGATTATGTTTTTCCAGGGGGTCGTTTGACAGATCGTAAAGCGTGTGTTGCCCCGAGTCGTAGAGGATAGATTTGTACTGGTCGTCGCGAATGGCGATTGCACTCGCATTTTCTCCTATGACGCTTTCCCGCCAGATAATATCGTCAT
>JAGWBW010000300.1:4776-5289 GCA_021295695.1 Candidatus Latescibacterota bacterium | reverse complement strand
TGTCGTAGATCAATCCTATTTGAGCATCAACGGTTTCTACCATTCGGTAACACTGATAGATGTAATATTGCCAGTCTGCTTCTGACCAGTGACCGACCCGGTGTCTCTGGTTTGGCGGCATGAGACTGATTTCGAAGTTGCCGGGCAAGTCGGGCAGGTCGGGCAACCGAGGCTCCATGCCGTATTTTCCCACGGGACCGTTGACGCCGCAGACATAACAACAGTCGTGTGGGTTCAAGAGGCCAACGGATAGGAAGAAGGGGCGGTTGTCATTTGCATGTTCGGCGATATATTGCGCTGCTGCTCTGGCAGTGCCAGAGTCTTGCAGTTCTCCATAGGGATGCCTACCGTAGATTACGTCAAAGCTGTTGGCAACATCTCGTCCTGTGACATGCCATTTGCCAGAGTACACGCAGTTGTAATCGGTGTGTTTGGTCAACCACTGGCCGAGGTCGGGCAGGTTGGGATCGATGGGGAACGGATTGCTGATAACGCCGTGTTCGACGGACATGC
>JAGWBW010000300.1:1682-4612 GCA_021295695.1 Candidatus Latescibacterota bacterium | reverse complement strand
TTTTTTGTGCTATACTACAGAGCGGCGAAGGGCAAGGCCGTCACACCGGAACCGAGTGGAAGGTGTATGTCACCGGGATGCACGACGTATCCCGACATTGCTGCGCTCTCCATATCTCTTTGGAATACGTTGATGGCCGCGGCCATGGTCGGGCGCGGCGTAGCAGATAGTTTTACCTCGATCGGTACGAGCTTTCCACCGGTCTCGATTACAAAATCTACTTCTGTTCCCGCCATTGTCCTCCAAAAGTAGATCTGTGGATCGATTCCCCGGTGTGTCAATGTCTTGACTATTTCGGAAAGCACTGCTGTTTCCAGGATAGCTCCTCCCAGGGGACCTGAGGCGGCATGCTCGGGGTCTTTGAGACCCGCGAGGTAGCAGAGTGTGCCCACATCTGTAAAATACACTTTCGGGGTCTTGACAAGCCGCTTCCCGACGTTGGCAAAATACGGGCGCAGCACGATCACCTGGTAGGTGGCTTCGAGCACAGAGAGCCAGGCTTTAATCGTGTTGACCGCCACACCGAGATCTCGGGCGACATCGGTCAAATTCAGGAGTTGGGCACTTCTGCTGGCGAGAATTCGGAGAAAATTTTGATACTGGGTCAGGTCCCCAACCTGTCGCAGCGTACGCACGTCCCGTTCGAGATAGGTCTGGATATAGCTGGTCTGCCAAAGGGATGCATCGCGGTTGGGTTGTGTCGCGAGTTCCGGGTACCCTCCTCGGAGGAAGCCCTGCCACAGTTTGCCAAAGACGTTTGACGATTTCAGAGACGACCAGTGCTCGCGCTCCCACGGAAGGGCAAGCTGCGGATGGCCTTCCATTTCCCGTCTGGAAAGCGGCAACAGGCGAAGCATTGCCGCACGACCTGCCAACGATTCGGTCACTTTCTCCGCGAGCAACAAATTTTGTGAGCCTGTCAACAAGTATTGGCCATTTTCCTGTCTGTTTGCGTCTATCCTCTCTTTGATATAAGGTAGTAACTCAGGGGCGTACTGCACCTCATCGAAGATAATAGGAGGCGGATACATTTCCAGGAAACTACGCGGGTCTTGCAGGGCGGACGCCTGAATGTCCAGAGGCTCCAGAGAGACATACCGGCAACGCGTGCCAAAGAGATGTTGGAGGAGCGTTGTCTTTCCAGACTGGCGCGGTCCGGTCAATACGATAGCGGGAAATTCGGAGGCAGCCCTTTTGAGAACTGATTCCAGCGAACGTTTGATGTAATTTCTCATATCGCGGCTTCAAGTTGTGGTCGGTGGCTGCGTATGGGTGGATAATATGCATTCAAAATGCATATTGTCAACTTAAAACGCGACATTTTATGATTATTTTTTGTCTGACAGATCGATTCTGGTTGTGTATTTTGTGCTGACTACCCATAACATGAGAAAATTGAGATGAATTATCGAGAACCTCTCGTAACTGTTATCACCGCAACAAATCCCGGCTTGCTCGCGATGATCAAATCTGTGCTCGACGATGCCGATATCCCCTGTCTAACACGAGGCGAAGGATTTCAAACTCTGTATGCAGCGGGACCTGTTGAGGTGCTGGTATTTGAAAGCGATGCCGAGCAGGCGAGGGCACTTTTAAAAGATCTTTGACGTATTTCTTTATAGAAGGCGATGAGGTTAATTTGATTTCAGTTGGGAGATCAATAGAGGTTGCTATTGTTCAGGTAATCTATGGCAGTACGTTTGTCAGGAGCGGATCTGCCTTACGCGCATTGCGCCATGGCTTGAGGGCAAATCGGCAGCCCAGGCCTTGCTCAATCTCACGCCATTTCCCCTTTTCTCCCGGCGTGATAAACGTTATTGCTTTTCCCGAACGGCCCATGCGACCAGTCCGTCCGACTCGGTGTGTGAAAAGTTTCTCTGATTCCGGCAAGTCATAGTTGATGACCTGGCCGATACCTTCAACGTCCAGGCCTCGCGCAGCCACGTTTGTTGCCACCAAAATCGGTGCGGTACCGGAACGGAAGGCCATCATCACACGCTCGCGTGCGCTTTGGCTGAGATCACCCTGGAGCACCCCTACGGGGTAGCCCAACGTATCGAGCCGTCTCGCCAGTCTCATGACGCCGTGCCTGGTCCTGCCAAAGACGATTACCGGATCGCCGTTCCGCTGGTCCAACTGCGTTTGGAGTGCCTTTATCTTGTCTTTTTGCCGGATGGTATAGACCAGATGCTCCACAGTGGGCAGTGCTTTAAGGTCGTCGTCCATCTTCACCGTTACCGGGTTGCGCAGATATTTCTTCGCTGTGTTCGCCACCCACTCGGGCATGGTTGCAGAGAGGAGAGCGGTCTGCCGTCCGGAGGGCGTCTGGCTAAGGATTGCCTCAACATCTTGGGCAAAACCCTTATCCAGCATTTCATCCGCCTCATCAAGGACAAGGAATTGCACTGATCGCAGGTCTAAAGTGCCCTGCCGTAGATGGTCTAACGTACGCCCCGGGGTCCCAATGATGCTGGCCTCAATGACCGGCCGCCATACAGTAATGTCACGCGCAACCGCTGCGATGAAGCCAGGGCCTCTGTGACTTTAGCTACCTGAATGGCCAACTCTCGCGTAGGTACCAGCACAAGAGCCTGGACCCGCCGCACGGATGGGTTCAGGTTTTCTGCCATGGGTACTGCAAACACCAGCGTCTTTCCAGACCCCGTGCGTGCCTGTCCGATCAGGTCCCGCCCTGATAGGAGATGGGGGATCGATTTCGCCTGAATGGGCGTAGGCTCTGATATGTTCATCCTATAAATTGCCTCCCTGGTCGCGACTTTCAACGCCATTTTGGGAAACACGGCAGCACTGGTGCGATTAGCAATGGGTTTAGTTGTAGTATGTGATCTGTTTACGGGGCCTTTGGCTGGGGAAGAATGGCCGTTGCGACGGTTTTTGAAGCAAGGGCGACAGTAAACCGGCCTGCCTGG
>JAGWBW010000300.1:751-1397 GCA_021295695.1 Candidatus Latescibacterota bacterium | reverse complement strand
GCATAATTTTTGACATCATTTTGTTCTGGGCCTCGCACGAGTTGGGGCTTGGAAATTTTGATCCGAATTGCTAATATAGGGATTGAAAAACTAAATTGACCCACCATTGCGCTTCGATGCGTTTCTCAGGAGTACAAATGTCTCAATCCTATAAATTAACACCAGAAGATGTGCGGTTCTTTCACGACGAAGGTTATTTGGGACCATATACGATGCATTCGCCGGAAGAAATGGATCAGATTCGGCCTATTGTTGAGCATGAGATTTTTGAAGCCGAAGGTCCGTTTCACGTCAGTCGGCAAAAATCGCGGCATCTCGATAACCGAACTATTTATGATTTGTGTACACATCCGACAATTATAGATCGGATAGAAGGCATTCTCGGTCCGGACATCGTGCTCTGGCAATCCAACTTTTTTAACAAAAATCCCGGTGCCAAAGAAATCCCCTGGCATCAGGATATGAATTTCTGGTCCAGTGAAATAGAACCGGGTATCAATGTCTCTGCCTGGTTAGCCATTGACGATACGGATGTCACCAACAGCTGTGTGCAACTCATGCCGGGATCGCACCGAAAAATGGTTCCGCACATTGAAGCCACACCTGAACAGGCTTTTCGCGAACAGGGGGACCCCGACCATACCGG
>JAGWBW010000300.1:0-517 GCA_021295695.1 Candidatus Latescibacterota bacterium | reverse complement strand
ATGCAGAATATTCTGAAATTGATGGGTTATATGCGGCCCTATTGGAAGCAGGCGACTATCGGGCCTCTGATGAAATTGATCGAGGTGATGCTGGAGTTGATGCAACCCCGGTTGGTGCAGCGGATTGTAGATGAGGGGATTGCCGGGGGAGATCTGGATCTGGTGATTGAAACCGGTCTGTGGATGCTCGGTCTGGCTATTGGAGGCGTTTTATTTGCGATTGGCAATGCCTGGTTTGGCGTGTGGGTGGCGCAGCGGGTGGAGACCGATGTGCGAAGTGCGCTTTTTGGCAAAATTCAGTCGCTTTCATTTGGCAATCTGGACAAACTATCAACGGGACATCTGATTACGCGGCTGACCAACGATGTGCGGCAGGTGGGAGAAGTGGCGCGTTTGTTATTGCGCATTCTGTCGCGTATGCCCATGTCGATGGTGGGTGGTCTGGCGATGGCGATTATAACCAGTCCCCGCCTGGGGTTGATATTTATTGGACTGGTGCCCGTGATTCTGGGGACTC
>JAGWBW010000059.1 GCA_021295695.1 Candidatus Latescibacterota bacterium | reverse complement strand
TGGAGCCGCATCTTCGTCCAAAATGACGAACTGCACATGGACATTGGCCGCGGTGGTGTCGTCGAACTCCCACAACGAGAAACCGACCACCGCTGGCAAGCCACCACCCCGCAGTGGCCCATTATGCACGCCGTTACCTACGGCATCTCCCGCGACCAGATGATGGCACGCCACAAAGCCAACCACATCCAGGTCGTTTATGCCGAATCAGCACAGGCCGCCAACAACGCGCTGGCCGTAAAAATTGCTATGATGCACGCATTGGGCGTCAAAGTTCATCTATGTGGCACAAATAACGGATTGGTGGATTAACATGGACCGTGTTCGTATTGGCGTTATCGGCGTAGGCAACATCGCTCGCAATTACCATTTACCCCCTGTACACGCACTCCCAAATGCCGAACTCGTCGCCGTTGCAGACCTCGACGAATCGCTCAGATCAAGAGCACAGAAGCAATTCGGTTTTCGCGATGCGTACACCGATTACCGCCGTATTTTAGACCGCGACGACATTCACGCCATCATGCTCTTCACCCGCGTGAATACACACACCGAAATCATTCCCGCAGCCCTCGAAGCGGGCAAACACGTCTTCACCCAAAAGCCCTTTGCACTGACAAATGAAGACGCTGAATTTCTCGCCCAGGCAGCCAGGCGCACGGGCAATCGCCTCGTCTGCAGCTTCATGCACCGCTACTTTCCGCATACCCAGGGCGCGCGTCGAATCCTGCGGGAAGGCAAAATCGGCCACCTTGAAATGGTGCGCCATCGCAACTGCATTGGCAGCCACTACGACAACGCCGTCCGCTTGTGGGGTGGTGTTCTCGACATTGGTACACACGGCATAGACGTCGTCCGGTATCTCACCGAACAAGACGTCGTCAAAGTACAGGCCATGATGGACCCCTATCTCACCAATGCAAACCTGCCGATAGACCCCACCATCAACCGCCCCAATGAAACCGTGGCCATCATGAACTTTGAAATGTCTGGCGGCACCCTCGTCACCTTTGAAATGCACTGGACCCAACGCGGTGGCGCAGGAGGCTATTATGCCGAACACTACTGCGATGGAGGCTCGATGTTCATCAAACACCCCATTGCGCCGGCAACCCTCGTTTACACCCAAGGGCGCAAAGGCGACTGGATTCAACCCGACCTCGAACAACACCCCAAAGGCCACCTGCACCACAAAATCTTCATAGACGACATCCTCAACAACACCTGTGAAAGTGCCACCCCCGAAGACGCCGTAGCCACCGTAAAAATTATCAACGCCGCTTACGAAGCGGCACAGACAGGAAAAACAATCACCGTAGGCTAAAAAAAGGACTCCTTACCATGAGAATCGCGCTCGTCATCCGCCCGTTCACCGATGAAAACCTCCAGACCGCGCTTCAAATGGACGTAAAAGACATCGTAACGGTCTTACCCAATGCTGGTCCCGTCTGGGACTATCTCGCCATCTTGCGCCACAAAAAACGTATTGAAGACCAGGGCTTGCGCTGGTCTGTGGTCGAATCTGTGCCCATCTCGGACAATATCAAACTGGGCCTTGAAGGTCGCGACAGTGAAATCGACAACTACTGTCAGACCATTCGCAACCTCGGTGCAGCGGGCATTCCCGTAATGTGCTACAACTGGATGGCCGTCTTTGGCTGGATGCGCACCTCAATGACCACCCGCACGCGCGGCAATGCCCTGGCCAGTACCTACGACCACAGCGACATGGAAAACGCGCCACCCGTCACCGACTATGGCGACATCACGGAAGAACGCCTCTGGGAAAACCTCGAATACTTCCTCAAAAGAGTTATTCCCGTTGCCGAGGAAGCCGGTGTCAAACAGGGCCTGCATCCCGACGACCCCCCGCTCTCGCCCATTCGCGGTGTTGCCCGCATCATCACCAGCCCCGAAGCCTATGATCGCGTCATCTCTTTTATCCCCAGCGAATACAATGGCCTCACCTATTGCCAGGGCAACTTCAAAGCCATGGGCGCCGATATTCCAGCCACCATACACCACTTCAAAGACCACATTCACTTCGCCCACTTCCGCGATCTTC
Organism: Candidatus Latescibacterota bacterium; assembly: GCA_021295695.1. Lineage (GTDB taxonomy): Bacteria > Latescibacterota > UBA2968 > UBA2968 > UBA2968 > VXRD01. The sequence goes on along the minus strand of JAGWBW010000059.1, from coordinate 11,647 downwards.
ACGGCCAGGTACCCACCTTCTCCGAATCCTTTCACGACGACGGCGACTCCGACATGGCAGAGGCGGTTCGCGCGTACAAAGCAATTGGATTTAAGGGCGTCATTCGCCCCGATCACACGCCTACCTTTGCGATAGATCAGGACGATGTAGGAGGCTATAACTTCCTCGGACGGCTCTATGCGGTTGGGTATATGCGCGGTCTTATACATGGGACAGACTAAGAACCATAAAATCTAACAAAAAAAGGCTGCGATCTTACGACCGCAGCCTTTTGTGTATCCGGTGAGAGAGCTTCTCTCAAAACCCAAGCCCCACAGTCAACCAGTGATTATCCTGGAAGTACTCGGTTTTACCATAGGCATAATCCACTTGAAAAGCCATATTGCCCATGGGCACATTGAGACCAAAGCCAAACGTTGGGCCGAGAATATACTCCTTCTTAAACCCATTTGGCAAGGCATCACCCGTTGGAGAGGCCACATACCCGCCGCGCAACTGAAGTATTTGCTTCATCGAATACTCAACGCCAGCCTGATACTCGTCAGTCGCCAGATTATTGTTGCGGAAAGTTGCAGAAAAAGCAGCTTTGCCCATCGCGTCTTCATAGAAACTATAGGAAAAACCGATTTCTATGGACGTGGGCAACTCCGCAGATGCCAGTGCCGTGCGGAAAGTGCGCGACCCGGCTTGGGGATCAGCCTCTGGGACCGCATCTTGCAATCTCACCACCCGATCCAGATCCGGACCATCAAACCGCAGGTCGGGACCAAAATTTTGCATGGCAATTCCCAGCGTCAATCCTTTGAGGGCGGTTTTGTACTGGAAACCAAAGTCAAATGCCAGACCATTGGCAGTCTCACGCTTAATCCCCTCGTGGATATATTTAATCGTGGTGCCAAACGACACGCGGTCTGTCAACAACTGCGAATACGTAAATGTCACGCACGAAAACCTCGGCGAAAGTATCTCACCCGTGCCTTCGGGCGATTCCTCGGTAGTCACAACAATATCGCCCACCGCAAACACGCGGGCACTGATCCCCACCGAAATATCATCCCGCAGACGCGTGGTAATCGCAAAATAATTCACATTCATATCCGCGATATAATCCAGATATGAAAACACGGCCTCGCGCTTGTGCGTTCCAAATACCAATCCCGAAGGATTCCACTGCAATGCCTCGGCGCCTTTTACATGGGCCAGTATGGCGCCGCCGAGTGCTGTACCGCGCGATCCAATTGGAATGCGCAACTCTTGTGCCGCGGCTGTGCCGATACGGCTCTTATCGCCTGCACGGGCATCCTGAGCGATCAATGCCAGCGCGGCAAACAGAAAAATCATCTGCCTGAACATAAGTTATTCCTCCATGAGCCAGATTCGTTAAAATGAGTTCAGCGTCTCAGCTTCCATGAACACCGCACACTTGATAAAATGCGTACCGATATTTGGCGCGTCAAAATGCGCGATATAAACGCCGCTGGCAACCAGCACGCCCTGATCTGTTTTCAGATCCCAGGTATCAAACGACAGACCGTTGTTGTGCTCCATCGTTCGCACCAGATCGCCCGACAGACTGAAAATTCGGATCGTGCATTGCGCGGGAAGATTGGTAAAACGCATCTGGCGTGCAAGAGAGCTAAATTCATAAGACGAACGCCCCAGATACGGATTGGGCACTGCCAGAATTTTTGTCAAATCCTCCACCGCCAACTCTTGATCGCCTCGAATAGCACCCTGCGTTCCAAATGAAAACACATCGTTGGGACCATTGACGTGATTAGCCAGAATCAAAAACGAATCGCCATCCTGCGGAAACCGATCCTCCACGCGGCGCGCGGCCCAAATGATATACATAATAGGTGGTGCCGGCGCATCGTTAATCAAGCCCTGAGACAACTCCGCCACATTGGAATCATCGCCCGGCTCGGTATAATCCCGATCAAAAATGAACAACCACTCGCGCGGTCCACCGCCAGCCAGATTGCTAACAGCGTTGTACCAGGCTGGACCATATGCGCCGTTGACCAGGCCGCCGGGTTGGTTATTCTCCAGCCAACCAATTTCGAGACGGCGGTTATTTTCCACATCCCAGGCCGAAAGCGCGATTGGATTGCGTTCCTGATACACATATACGCCGGGACCCGATGTATTGATGATATAATTGCTCCAATCATAAGGTACTTGTGTGGTCGTCTGATCAGCCGGTGCAGGAGGAGGAGCACCTGCGCCGCGCAAATACCGATATCCATAAGACACATTGGGATTGGTCAGGTCAATGGGTTTGTACTGATCCTCGCCCTCATCTTCAATCACACTGGTAAATCGCAATTCCACATTGACCAACTGCGCAGGCGATACACTCGTTGGACCAAACCACATATGGGCAACATCGCCCGTCATCGCGCCGTTAAAACCTTCGGCGCCCCAGTTGGTATTTGCCCAGGTGTACCACCGCGCGCCCGACGGAATATCCCAATCTTTGATGCCGAAGGGAGGACCCGTCACGCGCACGAGCAAACCCTCGACAACCGGATTGGTAACCGCATCATTTAGATTTGCGTGCTGCTGCATATCTGAAAGCACGGCCTGACCGCTCGACAGATTGATCAGATCCCAAATCGTCCCTGCATCGGTCTCGCGGAAGCGCACTTCGTAAGACGCGCCCGTGACCTGTGTATCGTCAACCACCTCCACAGCCACGATACCATCGCTTGAACCCGATGTGTGCTCAACAGTGCTATCCACACCCACGGTATTGAATCGCGTACCCGCCGTGGGCCCGCGCGGCACAATACCATTGGCCGGAATCAACTCATCCGAAAGAGGCTTAAACGTCATGCGCCCATCGGCCAGAGATGAAATGGCCGTCTCGAGTGTCTTGGGCGACCTGCCCTCATTCAACGAATAGGCCGTCACCGCAAAATAATAGGTTTTACCCGTCACCAGCCTACCACCCAAAACCTTATCCTCGGTAAGTTCAATGTAGCGCCGAACGCCCGAATCACCGCCAAATTGCACGGGAGAGTTGACCACCACACCGGCACCTTCATCAAACTGATTGTCAAAAATAATGGCCGAGCCATTGACCACATCATAAGTCGCAAGACGTCTCCAGGGACCGGCGATCGACTCGCCCTGATACACATTATAACCTTCAAATCCATAGTCGCCTGATGCAACTTCTGAGTCATTTCCCCAGGTCAACTGAACTTTGCCATTGCCCAGGTGATCGCCCGTCACAGCCACCGACACTTTGGGCGCGGGTGGAGGCGATGGCAATGCAAAATTGGCATCAAAAGCCGATTGTGCGAATGTATCGTTAAAACGCGCGGCCGTAATCGACGTAAGCCGATCTTGACCTTGACCCATAATAATGGCACCCACCACTTCCTGCGTATCGCCGGGCGCAAAGGTAAACGGTCCTGCCGTGAGCATCAAGCGGCGGTCAGCCGGGTTCTCGTCGTTCCAGCCCGTGCCCGCAACCGGATCTCCATCGACCATAAAAGCCTTTACCTGACCCGTAATCGGGTCGGTGTGCAGAGCCACGCCGCCGTCTGGATCAACGCCCTTCATATAGTTATAGGTCTCTTCTGCGGTGTGAGGATCCGTGCCGTTGATATATTTGTTAAACGACGTCATGGGTAATTCCACACCGTCATCGCCAATCGGACCCTTAAAAAAGTCATATCCCACGGCCGGAGGTGATGAACCGTACTGCGCATCTACGTTTGACCCGTTATAGCAAAACCCAAAACTCGTCTCCACATCGCAACCCACCAGATCGTTATCAGCTTGCCCCAGGTCGGGATCAGACCAGATCGACACATAAGTGCTATCGATGGTATTGCCACCCTTGTTGATGATCAAAAACTTGATGAACACCACATTGCCGAGCGGACCTGTGCGGTTGAACCCAAATGTCGTCTGCTGTATTTCAATGCCCAAAGGCGCGGTCTGCATATTGGTGTGGGAACCCGGATCGGCATCATTATACACCGCCCACAGGGTCTGATCTCCCAGCACCATCGGCGTGCCATCGGGATTGACCGGCGCACCGTCTTCAACCGGCCACTGCGCGTAATCCGGATTTTCCATGCCATCGCCTTTGTTGATCTTATACACGCGATAGCGGTCGAGTTGCGGATCAGCGGGTGTGCCGTCGGGCAAAATTGGTCCGGGTGCAAACTCAAATGAATACTCGGCAATCGCCACGCGAATCTCACCATTGACCTTGCCAGCAATCCACGGACCGGCTGCAAAGACCGCGGTTTTACCCGTGCCCTTGGGAAATTCGAGACCCGAGGCTCCGGTCGCCAGATCCCAGGAAAATGATCCCTGGTTTGTCACAAACATCGCGATATTGTTCACATCAATCAGTTGGTCATTGCTGATTTTACCCAGCCGCGGCTGTTGCGAGGGCGATGCTGCCAGTGCAGTGCCAACCATGCCCGCGCTCATCAAAGCCAGCGTCAGAATATTCAAAAAACTTTTCATGTTCTAATCTCCCATTTAGAAGCTGAGCGCGAGCCCAAAGCGAACCTGCCGCGGCGTCTCAAAGTTGCGAGGGTCTCTCTCTTTGAGCTTGTATTTGTCTGCACCCAGTTGTCCAAAGCGAGCCACAAATTCGCGACCTTCGTCTGTGTTCAACCAGCCCGAAGTCGTTGGGCTGCCCGTACTTGAATACACGGGGTTGGTTGGGTTGGCGCGGTTGAACAAATTGAGCACCCACACGTATATGTCGCCCTGAAGTCCTATAATTTTGAAACGCTTGTTCGCCTTCACATCGGTCCTGAATTTCCAGGGACCATAGCTGGAATTCACCGGTCCCGAAGGACGTGAAAACGACGCCAGCGTGGTCACTTCGTTAAAAGTGAACGTGGGCGTATAGGGGAACCCACTTCCGGCACTGAACAACACATTGATCCCGGCATTGGACAGCGGCTGACCGCCCAGGAACCTCGGCCCATCTTTATCTACAAAGCGATAGTCGATCGATGCCGAAATTTTATGGCGTTGATCAAAGTCGAGTGGTGAGGTCGATTTGGGTGGCTCGTTCACGCCGGGTTGGAATGTCCACGCGATCTGTCGCTGTGTCTGTGGCGTTGATCCCGTGCCTGTCGCATAAGACAAAGAATAAGACAGACGTACAGTTGTGCGTCCTGTACGCCGCATCAACAAACCAAAGTCCAGACCCTTAATGGTTCCGTAGTCGTTGTTGCGGAATGAAGAGAAGGCTGTCGGATTAGACGGAATCGTCGCCACCTGAACGAGATTTTCCACGGCTTTGTAATACGCCGTCACATCGACACTGGCATGGCCGCCTACCTGCTGCACCAACCCCACTTCATAAGCCGTGGTTTTTTCCGGCTTGAGATTCGGATTGCCAAAGGCGTAATAATATCCCCCCAAAGGCACTTTGTATTCCAGATAATCCAGCCCCACATACAGATCTTCCAGCTTGGGTTGCTGGTAGAAGATGCCGTAGTTCATGTGAAACACGGTCTTATCTGTAACGGGAAACCCAACACCCAGACGCGGGCTGATTTTGTGATACACGCTATTGCCAGCGAGATCCGACGGATCCAATGTCGAGTCGCCACCCAGTGGCACACCTTCATTGGCGAGCACATCGGTACTCGCATTCAAATAATCATAACGAACGCCTGCATTGATGATCAACCCATCGTATTCCATCTTGTCCTGTACGTAAAAAGATGCCAAAATAGGCTCTTTTTGCGCGTCGCGGGTCGCATCCAGAGGCTCGACCATCTGATTATTCCAGTCGTAGTGATACCCGTAGCGATCTACATCCTGAAAGCCACCCCTGTCGTCTGGGCTGACGAACGGCCCGCGATAGATCAAAAGGGGCGTTAGATGCCGATAATAACGCAATCGATGCATCTGCACATCAAAACCGAGCTTAAACTGGTGATTGCGGCTGATCTGACTCGTCAAATCAAAGTCGATAGGCGTGAGATAAAATGAGCTGGTTTGCTCAAAGTCGTCATACACACGCCCTTCATCGCCTTCAAAAAACGTTATAGAGCGGTCATTGATGGTTTCCGTTGTCTGCGTAATCTCGGTGGAATCCACATCGCCGCGTGCAAACAAACTTTCCGCGTCATAACGCGGATTGCCCTGGGGACGGGCATAGTCGTGTAAATTGTCGAAATGAACGCCATCGCCTACCTTAAAATTCTGGTCGAACATACTCGTTTGCAAAGTAAAAAAGGTCTTTGCGCCGAGCGTATAGGTCACGCGGGCAAATGCCGAGTTATTATTTCTTTTGACACGCGGCGCATGCCGCAAATTATAGCGATATGAATGAATATAGCTCAAGCGATCTGTTTTTGAGCCTACAATGCCAGCTTTCAGACCGATTGCGTCGGACAACCGATACGAGAGCTTGGCCTGCCAGCCCCATCTTTCGAGCGTATAATGCGGCAAGATGCCCTCGCTGAGCAGATCGTAATCTTCCTGTGGCAGAAGATCTTTTTCCCAATCATGAACTTCCACCCCCCAGCGCGGGCTGCGGTCGAGGCGATCAATGCGTTCTCCAGAGAGAAAAAACGAAGGCCCGTTCGTCCCGGGAACGAGTGGACCACCAAATGTCGCATCGGTAGTGTTATACCCATAAGAAGGCGCACCGGCCCAACTGCGGTCATTCATTTCATCGGTAATATGTTCCACAGACCCCGAATAATTCTGCCCGCCTTCGCGCGTCACCACCTTGACAACGCCCGACATCACGCGCCCATACTCCGCTTCAAATCCTCCCACAATCACAGATACCTGATCGATAGCACCATTGCTCAGGGTCGTGGTCGATGAGCCGAATTGCAAATCCTTCTGCGAAACGCCATCGACGATATAGTCAACTTCTGAAAACCGTCCGCCGCGTACATAAATTACGCCGTTCCGAGTCGTCACACCAGCCTGCAAGGACGTGGCCGCTGCATATCCGCGAACGGGCATATATTCGAGTTCTTCGCTGGTTACGAGGCGCATCGAACTGGTATTGTCTTTCTGCACCAGCGGGCGCACCGCCACCACTTCGATAGTTTCGCCTTCCAAAGCCTGTGCCGTGAGCACAAAATCGACTTCGGTGGTCAAATCGGGCAACACCTTGATGCCCTTGTACACCACGTCTTGATACCCGATAAAACTGCATTTTACGTCATACGTGCCTGCTGGCACATTCAAAATCACAAAATTGCCTTCGGGATCTGATATCGTACCAAAGACACTGGACAAGCCCAGAACCACCACATTGGCACCGGGTAATCCACCACTGCCGTCTTTGTCAACAATCTGACCCGCAATTTTACCCGTCACTCCGGCCATCGCCGATGCGGATAAAAACGACATCGCAACAAATGCGATTATCCATCTGGTCATGGTTAACTCCCTTCAGAAATAATTTCGAAAACCAGACTTAAAGGCGCTCGCGCGCCTCTCATTCATCACCCCTCACGTAAATTGTTCTCAGCTATGTAGCTACTACATCACCTCCTTGATCTCCCCCGACAATAAACCATTCGATCACTTCACACCGATGACAGCGATATACCCTGGTGAATGGGTTTTCCCTGTGACCGGCGCACCTGAACGAGTTCGGATACAACACTCACTGCAATTTCTTCGGGTGTATCTGCGCCAATATCCAATCCAATCGGCGCGTGAACCGCATCCAATTTTTCTCGCGGAATGCCTTTGGCTTCAAACTCTTTCCACATCAGCGCGATCTTGCGACGGCTACCAATCATACCAACATACGCCGCCTGGGTATCAATCGCCTGCTCAATAACCGGCTTGTCGTGCTGGTGCCCGCGCGTCACAGCCACCACATAAGACAAATCGTCAATAATTAGATGGTCAAAAGCCGTCTCCATCTCCAGCGTCAGCGTTTCACTCGCCATGGGAAACCGCTCTTTATTGGCAAACATGGGCCGATCATCAATGACCACAATCCGAAACCCAACCGAATGCGCGATCTGCGCGATAGCAAAGGACACATGCCCCCCACCAAACAAAAACAGCGTGGGTTCGGGACAAATAGATTCCAAAAAGACTACGACGGGTTCCGAACCGATTTTTATGACTTTGAGCAAGCTCTCCGGAATCGCCTCAAAAGCCGCCACCTCTTCTCGCACACAGGCTTCGGCAAGAGTATTGCCCAGGCTACCCACTGTTCTTCCATCGGGATGGACCAATAACTTTGCGCCCACCTGATCGCCGCCCGAAACCAGCGTTGCCAACACAGCCGAACCGCGCACTTTGCAAACCCGAGCAATATCGCCGAGCATGTCATCTGCACGACCGGGCAACAGAGGCTCGGTAAAAATCTCGACATTGCCACCGCAATTGAGGCCGTTTTCGCCCGCGTGCTTTTCCGTTAAAATAAACTTCTGCAATGTCGGCGCTTCGGTTTCCATCACATGACGGGCTTCGGCCCACACATCGGCTTCCAAACAACCGCCACCCACCGTACCTATAATTTTGCCATCGGGGCGCACGAGCATCTTGGCCTTTTTGCTCATCGGCAAAGACCCCTTACTCGACACAATCGTCGATAAAGCAGCCTTTTCCCCCTGAGAAATTAGGGTCAACGCCTCTTGAAAAACATCTTGACCAGCCATAACGTCACCTATCGAAAAAACGCGAATAGACGAACTCCGCCCAACCACCCAACTGCTATCGTTGATGAACTGGCCTGAGAGGCGGCCAGTTGTACCCCGTTCCGTTGATTCGTTGATTCGTCACCCTACTTCCAAACAGACCGCAGTGTTCGAGCCAGCTGGATCAAACTCTCCAGATTGTGTGCGGGCAAAAAATAATCCAGATATGGAAGCGCCGTCTTCATCCCCAAACACAGGGGCTGATACCCCGGCGTACCCAAAAGCGGATTGAGCCACATCAACTTATGCACGCGCTTTCGCAAGCGCGCCATCTCTTGCCGCATCAAATCGGGATCGCCCCTGTCCCAACCATCACTCACAATAATCATCACCGTGCGCGAATGCAACATATCGCGTGCAAACTGGTCGTTAAACTCGCGCAAACACCCGCCAATATCTGTTCCACCCGCCCAGTCGTGTACTGTATCGGCCACTTCCACGAGTGATTCTTCAATACCTTTTGTTTTAAGCAGTCGCGAAATCGCGGTCATCCGCGTGGAAAACACCCCAACCTCCACATCTCGGATTTCGCGCTTGAGCGCGTAGATGAAGCGGATTAGAAAGCGGCTATAACAATCCATAGACCCGCTCACATCACACAACAACATCAGCCTGGTTTTTTTTATGCGCCGTCGCTTCATCATCAATTCCACACCATCGGAACCATATAGCGCATTGCGCCGCCAGGTGCGCCTGAAATCCAGTTCAGCTCCTCGATTCTCGGGCACGCGCCTGCGACTGCGGCGATTGGCAATGATATTCACAATTTCGTGGATCACCTTTCGAGCCTGCTCAATCTCGCGATCGGACATTGCGGCCAAATCTTTTCCCATCAAAGCCTCATCGGGACTATACCCAACCTCCTCGGATTCGCCCTCTCCCTCGGCCTCTTCATGCAAATCTGCGGTATCCACCACCTCATTGACATCTGCCTGAACATCGAGATCCGGATCCCCGCCAGCCTCCGTATCGGTCAGCGTCATATCGTCGGGCAAAATCGGCCGCGCCCAGAAAGCCCTGAAAACCTCGTCAAAAGTCTCCAGATCGTCGTAGCGCGACACCAGAGTTGCACGCGCAGCAGCGTAAAAATCGCTCCGATTGTGCAGGCTGATATGTCGAAAACTGTCGCACAAATCGATGAGATTGCCCGCATTGACTTCAACGCCCGCGGTGTGTAATGCCCTTGAAAAACCGACAACTCTTCCCAGCATAGTTCCTGGCATGTGATCTCCTAAACGCCAATTTGCGTGCGTTCTTTTAACAATCGAGCCTTCTCAATCAGTTGTGGCAGGCCGTCTTCCTGAATTTTTTCAATATCTTCTTTATACTTCAAAACACATCCCAATGTCGCATCAACTGTCTGCGGGTTCAATTCTTCAACTTGCATAGCCATCAGAGCCAGTGCCCAATCAATCGTTTCGGCAACGCCGGGTTTTTTGTAAAAATCGCGATTGCGCAACAATTGCATAAACCCACAAACTTGTTGTGCCAATTCGTCCTGCACACCCGCCACACGCGACCGCACAATATCCATTTCTTTGCTAAATGTGGGATAGTCAATCCACAAATACAAACACCGACGCTTCAGCGCGTCGTGCAATTCGCGCGTTCGATTGGACGTGAGCACGACAAATGGCACTTGCATCGCTTTTATCGCACCAATCTCGGGAATCGTAATCTGGAAATCGGACAATACCTCCAGCAAAAACGCCTCAAACTCTTCATCCGACCGATCCACTTCGTCAATCAACAACACCTGTTGCTTTGTTGCGCTACCCTCAAGAGCCGACAAAAGGGGACGCTTGAGTAAAAAATCTTCGCGAAAAATATTCTGACCAATTTCGGCCTTGTCGATTCCCCGCGCTTCTTCAAGCCTTAACTCCAACATCTGGCGCGGATAATTCCATTCGTACAATGCCGTATTGGCATCAATGCCTTCATAGCACTGCAACCGAATCAACTCGGTATCAAAAATACCGGCCATGACTTTGGCCACTTCTGTTTTTCCAACGCCTGGTTCCCCTTCCAGAAAAATCGGTTTGCCAAGTGCCTGCGCCAAAAAAATCGTCGTTGCCAATGTGCGGTCCGTGATATACCCCTGCTCGGCAAACCGCTCCTCAACATCTTCAATAGAATTCAGCATAATAACCTTTCTTTTTCGTACATTTCGCCATACTGCGACACCCAAATTTTTAATGCCTCTCTGGTCGTGTCAAAAGCCAGATCATCCCAGGGAATATCCCGGGGTACAAATGTAGCCACCGCCTGCGATTCAAAATTGCCTTCCAACTTTCCGCCCACAACCCGTCCAGTATAAACAATCAGCACCACCCGTTCCCCTTCATAAGACAACACACCGAGCAACTCGCCAACCTCAACCTCTAACCCCACTTCCTCGCGGGTTTCGCGCACAGCCGCGACATCGGTTGGCTCGCCCGCATCCACATATCCACCGGGGAACACCCACTTGCCAAATCCGGGGTCAATATTGCGCTTGAGCAAGACAACGCCACCATTGAGGGTTACAATAACCCCGGCCGCTACCTTGGGGTCGAGATAAGCCACAAATCCACACGACGGACAACACGGTCTCTCCCGATCTTCAACTGCTTTTACAACCAGCAAAGTCCCACAGCGCTCGCAAAACCGGGCTTCGGATTTTATGCAATTGGGCAAGGAGATTAACCACCTTATTTTTTAATTGTTATAATATATAGTATTTCCAAAAAATACACAGGTAATAGTTTTGGGTCAACGAAAAAGCCCCGAATTCAAACTCGGGGCAAAAAAAATGGGAACCGGGTCGCGGGCCGGTTCCCAAGAGGGAGAATACGTCGTGCTTTAGGTATAATACCATTGCCGTGTTACAATCGCGTGTCGTTTATGCGACCAAACCGTTAATTACTCGCCTCCGCGCAATTCCTCCTTTTGATGTCTCACAATGCGCCCTTCCACGAGATAGACGACAT
>JAGWBW010000058.1:14402-18815 GCA_021295695.1 Candidatus Latescibacterota bacterium | reverse complement strand
TTCTGGCTTCAAATCCCGATTTGTATTACAAACCCGATCAGTACAATAACCCATCCAATTCCAGGGCGCATTATTTGCACACGGCGCCAGAAATCTGGTCGCAGACACAGGGGCGGGTGACGCATTTTGTGGCGACATTGGGCACGAGTGGTACTGTAATGGGCACTGGCAGAGGGCTGAAGGCATTTAATCCCGATGTGCAGATTATTGCTGTTGAGCCGCCCGAATTTCACGGGATTGAGGGTCTAAAAAATATGGATGTATCCATTGTGCCGGGTATTTACGATCCAAAAGATACGGATCGAAACGGAAGATGCGTATGACACTGCGCGATGGTTGACGCGAGATATGGGACTGCTGGTGGGGCAATCGTGTGGTGCGGCGATGGCCGCTGCCCTGAAAGTTGCCGAGACTCTGGATGAAGGGGTCATCGTCACGATGTTCCCCGATAGTGGTGAAAAGTACATGAGTACGCCTCTGTGGCGGTTCGATCCCGTGAGGTAGCGATGTTTGACAAAGCGATTTGGGATGCCATGTTTGTCCACGCACAGCGGGAATACCCAGCTGAGTGTTGCGGTATTGTGACCGAAGATGCTTCGGGGGTGCAGACGATTCATCCGTGTGAGAATATCCAGGACAAATTGCACGCTGCGGATCCCGAAACCCATCCGCGCACTGCCAGGACAGCCTATCGCATGAATGATATGCAGGTGATGAAAATTCAATCGGAGGCGGAACAGGCGGGCGGGCGGATTATCGCGATCTATCATTCGCATATCGATGTAGATGCTTATTTTTCTCAAGAGGATCAAGATGCGGCGACATTTTTTGGTGAGCCGACCTTTCCTGGCGTAGTTTATCCCATCATCCCAATAAAAAATGCCCGGGTGGATATCGGCGGGGAAAAAGTTTTTCAATGGCATAATTCATCGTCAAAATTTGAGGAAGTGTAAAAAGGAGGTATCAAATGGCTGTAACAGTTCGTATTCCAACGCCTTTGCGCAAGTTTACAGGTGATCAATCCGATGTAGAAGTGCAGGGTGCGACGGTTGGGGAAGCTATCGACAATCTCGAAGCACAGCATGCGGGCATTAAGGAACACATGGTCGATGAGTCGGGCGCTATTCGGCGCTTTGTCAATGTGTATGTCAACGAAGAGGATATTCGCTTTTTGGATGGACCCGATACCAGCGTCAAAGATGGCGATCAGGTGACTATTGTACCTGCGATTGCTGGCGGGTGTTCCCTTTAATTGGAATATCTGACTTATGATGCACATTTCCGCCAAAGGTGATTACGGTTTGCGCGCGGTTTTAGACCTTTGTCTGCACGACGGGGAAGGGCCAATTCTGCGTACAGATATCGCTGCGCGACAACACATCCCCGAAGCTTATCTGGTACAGTTGCTCAATCTTTTGCGAAAAGCCGGTTTGGTACACAGCATTCGCGGTCCCAAAGGCGGACATGTGTTGTTGAAACGCCCGGATGAATTGACTGTGGAAGAGGTATTGGCTGCTCTGGAAGGGCCTGTCAATTTGGTGGATAAGCGCGAACAGGGTGGAGATGCGGGAACAGATGTGCTCAAAGAGGTGTGGGAGGCAGTGGGATCCGCTGTGCATGAGGTCCTGTCATCGGTGACATTTGCCGATTTGTGTCAAAAATATCGGGCGCATCAAATGCCTGTCACATTCCGGATTTGATTATGGATGGTGCGAAAACTGGACATACGGTGTTGGACCTGGTGGGCAACACGCCTATGGTACAACTGAACTCGGTGAGACCTGCAAATGGTGCTCAGCTTTGGGCGAAATTGGAATTTTTTAACCCGGCGGGGAGTGTAAAAGATCGCACGGCACTCGCTATGGTTGAGGCTGCGGAGAAAAATGAGCAGCTCAAACCCGGTATGACCATTGTGGAATCGACCAGTGGCAATACGGGTATTGGCCTTGCCATGGTGGCTGCGATAAAAAATTATCGGCTAATTATTACCATGCCCGAAGGCGTTAGCGACGAACGCACGCGATTGCTCCAGGCTTATGGTGCCGAGGTTGTGCTAACGCCCGCCCGCGATGGGATGCGGGGTGCAATTGAAAAGGCCTGGACCCTTAAGGACAAAAATTGTTTTATACCGATGCAGTTTGAAAATCCCGCCAATCCCGAGATCCATCGGCAGACCACCGCCCGAGAGATGATTTCACAACTCGAGGGTGTTCCCGATGCTTTTGTCGCAGGTGTGGGAACGGGAGGTACCGTGACTGGCGTGGGCGAGGTTTTTAAGCAGGTGCGATCAGATGTGGTGATCGTCGGCGTAGAGCCAAGGGATTCTGCGGTGTTATCGGGTGGAGAACCCGGTCCTACTGAGATTGATGGTTTGGGCGCAGGCATGATTCCAGATGTGCTGAATACGGAAATACTGGACCGCGTGATCGCCGTATCCAATTCGGATGCGCGCAAGATGTCAAAGCGGTTGGCGCGCGAAGAGGGCTTGCTGGTGGGGATTTCGTCGGGTGCAGCAGCACACGCAGCCGTTGTTGTCGCTTCAGGTATGAGACCTCAACAGACGGTCGCAACCGTATTGTGCGATACCGGTGAACGCTATTTGGGCACGTTTTTGTTTGGGTGATACACGCGATTATATAAAAAAACCCGGCATCTTTTTGAAGATTGCCGGGGCTTTTTTTTGGGGCAGATATTTTACGATTCAAGAGCTGCGACGTGGCGCCGTACTTTCGATTTGTAGCGGGCGGCTGCATTGCGGTGGATAACGCCTTTTTGGGCTGTTTTATCAATTATAGACTGCGTGCGATTGATCAGTGCTTCTGCTTCTTCTTTGCTATTTGTCTCCAGCATTTTTTTGATGGAAGTACGCAAAGACGAGCGTGTACTTCTGTTGCGGAGCCTGGCTCTTTCAGCCTGGCGCATGCGTTTTTTTGAAGATGCCAGTTTGGGCAAGGGCTTCACCTCCTTAGAGAGTTTTCCGAAATTCAGAATACGAAATCTAACCATTTAAGGGTATTTACACAACCCATTTTTCATTTTCTTGTTTTTTTCTGCTTCTGTCTTATTTTACCGATCAGGTATTTTCAAATCCAATCAGGAGGAACCACAATGGCATCAACTATTTATGTCGGGACAATCGGTCAGGGCGTCTGGCGAAGCGAAGACGGTGGCGATTCATGGCGGCGCACGAGCAGCGGTATGTTCTCGGAATCGGATATCCGCGCCATTGCTGTGCATCCAGACAATGCGTCAATTCTTTTTGCGGGAACAGAGACCGGCATTTGTCGCTCGCAAAATGGGGGGGATAACTGGGAAAAATTGGATTCTCCAATGAACGGTATGCAAATCTGGTCTATTGCGATTCACCCCAAAAGTCCAAATACGGTTTATGCTGGCACATGTCCTTCTGCGCTGTTTCGGTCGGACGATGGCGGTGAGACGTGGAAGCAACTTTCTGTGGATCTCGTCGAGGATTGCGGTGCTATTATTCCGCGCGTCACGACTATTATCATAGATCCGACAGATGATCAGATCGTCTATGCGGGTATTGAAATCGACGGCATGCGGATCAGTAGAGATGGTGGCGAGACATGGACATCTGGCAATGAGGGCCTTTCGAGCCTGGATATTCACGGCCTCGCGCTTGTGCCCGGTAATCCGAAAACACTTGTGGCAGGCACTAATAATGATGTGTGTATCACAACTGATATGATGAACTGGACACGGCTCAATGTGAAAGCAGAGTTTCCCTGGCCCTATTGCAGGGGAGTGCTCTATATGTCAAATGGTCGGGTGTATGTCGGTGCGGGAAATGGTCCGCCAGGCGATGAGGGGGGGCTGTTCTATACTTCTGATCTGGGGCATTCGTGGGAGCGCGCCGATCTGAATGGCAATACAAACAGCACGGTTTGGGCGATTTCCCACAATCCCGCTGTGCCGAATTTGATAATCGCGTATAGTATTGCCGGACAAATTTTTAGCAGTACCGACAATGGCGATTCCTGGACCAAAATCGCCCGCGAGTTCGGCGAAGTTCGCGCGGTGGCTATTGCGCCGTGATACAGGTGGTGATAGTGGCTAAACGAGTTTATCCTCTGCGGCCGACCATGTTCCACATCTGATTTCCATCATGTGATCTACTGGCGTCGTAAATGTTATCAATACGCGGAAGGCTGTGGGGGCGGACTCGCTGCCCCGCAATGCCCAGAAGCGATGGGCATACGCGCCCGGTCCGACGGAAATGGCGTCGTCGCCTACGTGGTAGGTCGCGTATCCGGATTTGAGAAATGCGACTTCTGCGGCCTGACCGCGCACGATGCCGCTGTCAAAATCCAGTTCGCCACCCGGGACAAAATCGCACGCGATTTGAAATGGCACGCGGTCATAGCCCTCTGATTGTACGTGCAGATCAAA
>JAGWBW010000058.1:642-14392 GCA_021295695.1 Candidatus Latescibacterota bacterium | reverse complement strand
GTTAGCGGCGGCAGGGCGTACACATCTCTTTCTTTTCGCAAATTGTAAAATTCTTCAAAAGCGACCTCGCGCCCCAATGGCAGGTCATAACCAGGTCTGCCGCCATCGGAACTTCGACTTACATGCGTCATTCTGATTTTGCCATCCACTTCCTCAAAGGTCTCACCTGAAAATTGTGCAATAGAAAAATAGCTCGCACACAGGTTCACCGAGGCGAGTTCTACATCTCCATGTTTTACGCCAAACGGGGATGTTATACCTGCACCTGCTGTGGCACTCGTTTTCCCGCGCCGCACGCGCCACAATTGCGCGGTCGGATAAATCTTTGCGTACGACTCGGGCAAAGGCTCGCGCTCGAGGTTATCTACGCGCCATTCGGGATGGGTTAAAAATGGTTCCAGTGCCCATGGCAAACCGCCCGGGGATATGGAGTATAACCAGTCTGCGACTGCCGCGTAAAATCCATTTTCTTCACGCCGCGCCATGTTGTAATAACTATCGATCATATTGATCAGAACAACGCGGGTGCCGTGGTCTTGCCTGCGGGAAAAACTCGTTACAACGGTTCCGTCGGCATGTAACATGTGATAGGATAAATCCAGGTTTTGGCGCACGGGTTCCAGGAGTTGGGGGCGATTGAGCGCGTCGGCGGCGAGTCTCAGCGCACGATTGCACACGGCATTGTACGTGCCTGCGCTGCGCTCGATGTATTCGCCATCTGCGTTTATATCTATGGTCTCGGCGAGATAGCTTTCAATGGTGTCCATCCCGTCCAGGTCGGGAAATAATTCCAGTGCCTGAGATAGGGCGGCGACTAATACCCAGCGGTGATTCGGCGTGTGGAATCCGCCTGCGACCATGCCTGGTACAGCCGTTTGAATAATTTCACCGAGTACTTCGGCAATCTGTTCTGCGCCGTCATCTTTTGCTCTACGAGCTGCACGGACTACTGGCGCGAGTCCCTCGACCAGAAATCCCGTATCTGGCGATGAATCTAAATTGGTTGTTATCAGGTCAAAACAACCACTTTCCCGGCGAATCTTTCGAGCAAAAGTCGCGCCCGCGAGAATCCGTGCCAGAATTTCTTCGCTTTGATAATATCGACCGCCTTCCAGAAGATAGGCATAGCCCAGGGTGGATACCGCGCTCACATTTGTTGCACCCGCAATCCCATCGCTGACAAACCCGCCGTAATCTTTCCGACGGATATCCATTACCTGCCGGGGTAAAATGGTTTCTATTTGTTCATCCAGTTTTTCCAATAGTGCTTCGTATTTTAGCATGAATAACCCCCATGAGTGAACAGCCTCCAGCAATCCCAAGACCTGCTCAATATATCTCCAATTTGTCGGTACTTCAAGAGAACTCCAGGGGCCTGATTCAATGCAACCTGAAACGGATCGGAATGGTCATGCGTACCGCAATTGCTCTGTCATTTTGCATGGCTGGCTCGAACAGAAATTGACTGACTGCCTCCAGAGCCGCAGCGCGAAAAATCTCGGGGCCTTTTAAAACTTGCGGTTCGACTACGCGCCCTTCTCTGGTGACTATAAACGCTACAAGCACCTGACCTTGCAGACCCGCTCTGCGGGCCATCTCTGGATAAACTGGATTTACGGACTTGATCAATTTGGGTTTCTGTTCCACTGTCCAAAATTCCAAAATTTCTTCCTCTGCTTCCACATCGTTCTTCTGCAGCGGGGGTGGGATATCGACGACAGGGGCATCAAGGTCCAGTTCTGTATCGGCAATGGTCACATCATCGGGTACGTCTTCGTCTTCTGTTTCCAGGGGCACGGCGGGCCTTTCCATGGGGGGCGGTCGCTTCTTCTGGTGCGTCTCGGGAATCTCTACAGCTTTGACCACCTCAATAGATCTTTTGGTCGATTTAGACTCGATCTTCATATCGGGAAACAAAATGGTCAATCCGACTATCAGAAACAGCGTCAAAGAAGTAGAACGTCTCATCACCTTTGGATAAATTGCTTTCAAATCGGCATCTGCATGTTTGTTGCGTATCATCATTTCCTCCTTTTTAACTATTAAAATTTTAATAATTCATCTCAAAAAAATATCTATCCCAACACGATCTATCCCCCCTTTCGCAGGCCTTCAGAAGAAAAGGTGTGAGCCAGCACATCGAGTTGCCTCATCTGAAGCACTTTTGTGCGGTTAGGCGCGTAAATCCCCATATTGATTAAAAAGAAACGATTCTGGGCGACATCAAAAAGTGCATAACTTTTAAACGGTCCACCTTGCCACGCGCGTGTATTCTCCCACAGTCCTTCCAGACAAACGGCCAATTTCCCCAGAAACTCCGTCTGGTAAATATTCACTTCCCCAGGCGATGTTTGATCGCCACCGTAAAAACGGCTCGATATATCATCCCATTTTTGCAAACACCAATCTGGCGTCAATTGATCGGGGTGTACACCATCTTCCCAATATACCCACAGCCACAATTGTCGCCGATCTACCTGACGCGCCAGTGCCACAAAGTTCTCACTTGCATACTCATCCATCACGTCATAGCCCACCGGCACCCGCAAGTGCCAGCCAAATTGCTGTGATAGGGCTTCAGAATGCTCGATATTTTCTCCCGCGTGATACAGAATGGTTTCGAGCCATTTCGCCATAGACGCATCAATCGCCGACACAATGCGGTCGCCATTGAGCGCGACTTGCTCAGCCACACCCTGAGCATCCGCAGCCTTGACGGCCACGACCAGTTGATTAGATGCCCACACATCGCGGTGAATCACTGTCTCATTTTTGGAACGCCCCGTAAGCAGCGGTTGCAAGGCTGGTGCCAGAATACCATTTGCAGATGAAACAAGGATCAAATTGCGGTAAGCCCGAAAATCCCGAAACGCTTCAGGAGAAACATATACGAGATCAAATACGTACTCGGGTTGCGGTGTCAACACTGGATCTAATAGTAAATCTTCCAATACTGGTTTTAACTCTTCTTGGGTGGCGCCATCGGCCACAACCACAACTTTACTGGTTAGTCCAATGCCCCGGGGCAGTGGATTGCCGATAAGCACATCTGCCAGCGGTTTGCTCCACCGTGCAATTTTCAGATGGGCTTCGGCTCGACCGGGCACATCAATGAGAGGGCCGATTTTTACAGCAATGACACAGACAAATAGAAATATCGCGAGCCAGATGGCACTGTGCGACAGCGATGGGCGGCGCTTGCTGAGCAGATATTCAAAGCGTTTTACCAGATTTGGATGGCGATTTATAATGCCCAAACCTATTGGACGTACCCTGCCAATCATCTCTGTCAGGCGCGTCAGGCAGATCGCATAATCACGTGCATTGTGACCGGAATGCGCGGCATAATCATCGCAGGCCATTTCTCGCGTTAGTGACAGTTGCCGGCTTAGCCACCAGATGCCCGGACTGCACCATAAAAAAATTTCTACGAGGCGCTGCACCAGAATACCCAGGGCATCTCTGCGTTGAACATGCGCGATTTCATGCTTGAGAATTTGCTCCATTTCATGTGCTGACAGTTGCGGTATGAGATGTTGCGGTACGAGTATGACCTGGCGAGAAATACCCAGCACTGCGGGGCTGGCAACAGCATCTGAAATTCGCAAACCAACATCCACGGAGCCAATCCATCTGCGTTTGCACCGCTCAAACCGAGCCTGCAGATCTTTTCCCGCCCATTTTCCAGATCGCTTCAACCGCATCATCTGACAATATCCCAGTGCAATGCGCCCGAGCATTGCACTGGCAACGACCAGCCATAAAATCCAGACGACTATCGGCCAGGAAAAGATTGACTGGGGTTTCACAGGCGTTGCAATTTGCAGAGGCGGTTGTAATGTCTCACTGGCAAGGTTGGTGTCCAGAACTCTGATTGGGGGAATCGTTGCGTCCGGTTCATCTGCGGTCTCGTATGGTGCAGGTATGACGAGAAACAGAGGCATAATCACCACACCAATCACAGCGACCCATAATAGGCGGTGCAACAAAGACGCAGGTACGCGCAAACGCGAGAGCACTGCCACAATTATTGCTACCAGCAATCCCATCCAGATCCCATTCAGCAGATAAAACACGCTGAGCCGGGCAATGGTATCAATCCATTCGCCCATCATGTTTCATCCTCCTCTGCTTGCTGAATCATTTTGTGAATGCGGACGAGGTCTTGCACATCGAGTTCTTCATTTTCCAGGAGATTGAGTACCAGAGTTTCTGGTGAATTGTCGAAAAACCGACTCGTCAGATACTGAATGGCGCTTCGTTGTGCATCCTCTCGCCCCACGATTGGATAATACACAAATGCCCTGCCTTCTTTTTCATGCCGCAAATAACCCTTCTGTTCCAGAATGCGCAATATTGTCAATACCGTGCTATACGCCGGAGATTCAGGTCCAGCGAATGTATTGACAACCTCGCTCACTGTAGCCGATCCGCGATCCCAAATCACCTGCATCAATCTCAGTTCGGCATCTGTCAGAGTAGGGGATCTTCGTCTGCCCATATAGCCCTCACTATTAAGAATTTAATACTTCAAAAAAATATGGAGAAAAAGAAAGTGAATGTCAATTAAAAAATTAATAGTTCAATCCAAAAAAAGACAAACTGGTAGGGGTGAGACGTCTTCGCACCCGGGTTTCCAAAACGGGACACAGGCTCACTTAAACTTCAGGGGCTTGCCTTCTCGGGCAGATTGATAGACCGCTTCGAGGAGTGCTACTGTGCGGCGGCCTTCGCGTCCATCTACGGATAGCGGCGTTCCTCTGGTCACGGCATTGACCACGTCTTCGACAATGTTGTGAACGCTATTTTCGACGCTGTCGAGTTTTTCCTGAAGCCCTTTGCCGTAAACCGTCATCTCTCCATTTAAAACATCGTGTAGCAAAATACCGCCTTCTGTTCCGTGTACCTCTGCGCTGAAATACACACTCTGAGGAAAGGTCGTAGTGCCCAGAATTGTGCCTTTTGCCCCGTTCTCAAAATTCAGAATTGCCAGCCCGATGTCTTCGGTCTCAATCTCGTGATTTACGATGTCGATTTCACCGTACACGGAAACTGGGTCGCCCATAAACCAGCTCAAGACATCGAGCAGATGCGCGCCCTGGTTGGCCAATGAGCCGCCGCCATCCATATCCCATGTCCCGCGCCAACCATCGTCGTGTAAAAAATAGTCATCAGATCGAAACCACTTAAAACGCACTTCACCCAAAATCATCTTGCCCAGCCAGCCTTCCCGAATCGCGGTAGCTACTTTGACATTGCCATCCACGTATCGGCTTTGATAATCCACACCGCACAATACGCCGGCATCTTCACAAGCCGCAATGAGCCGGTCACACGCTTCGGTGCTCACATCCATGGGTTTGGTGGTAATTACATGCTTGCCCGCTTTTGCCGCTTCAATGCCCACCTGGGCATGTTTGCCGCTCGGCGTCATCACCATCACGACATCTACATCATCTCGCGCAAACACATGGTCCACATTTATAACGCAGTCCGTCTCCAATTCCTGCGCCACTTCCTCGGCCAGATCGCCGTGCAGATCGCACACGACCTTCAAATCTGCACCGGCTGTCTCTTTAATCAACCGCGCCCTGTTGCGCCCCATGCCCAGGCCAATAACGCCAAAACCGACCATATTATCCTCCTATCGTCTTATCTTCATGCACAATCGGGATGGCCTTCTTTCCAGCGCCCGAACATGACATCGGTCTGTCCACCCTGATTGATCTTCGACATCGCCTTTCGGGTGTCCAACCACATTTGGGTCCACACTTTTGCATCTCTCAATTCGCGCTCTGGATGTTTGTGGCTGCGCGCGATAAAGCCCGGAAATGCTTCGCGTCCAGTCGGCTGACCGATGGGGTTATAACGCAGATCAAAACTCCAGCGGATGTTATCGCTCATATTGGGCAACGATCCGTGTACTGTGCACCTGGGAAGGAAAATGACATCCCCTCGTTTGACCGGTAGCGGTATCATGCGTTCGGCTTCAAATAGCGATTCGGGTATTTGCCGTCCGCCCGCTGTTTTAGGTCCATTCCCCAAATACGATGGACAGTGCGTCAAAAGCCCGTGTTTGTGGCTGCCGGGCACGACTTTTAGAGGGCCTTGTTCAATATCGACGTCTTCGAGTGCGAACCACACAGTCAACATATTTGTCTCATCTGCTTCTGGTACAACCACGCCCTGATCCTGGTGCCAGATCGTTTCTCCCAAAATTGGATTTCCAAACTGGTTTTTGGGCAGAATATGTTCGGGCGGTTTAATCCGCACATGTTGTACGGGATTCGAGTAAATTTCTGGACCAATGAGCGATTCCACACAATCGAGCAGGGATTCAGCTGTGAACGCATTGAGAACAGCCTGTCCTGTCCAGAAAGGTATGTCTGGCTCTACATTTTGAAATGGCAGCGAAAAATCGAAATACTGTTTGTGTACATCGCCTGTTTCAATACAGACCGCGATAAACCGCTCGGCAAAATCGAGGTCCTCAAACAAAGAAGAAATTTCTTCTCGCTCGTAAAGATCGCGCACTAATGTGTCGAGTACATCTGTATATTCTTCAATCACAGGATCCAACACGGTTTTTGGATCCAACACGCCTTCCACCACCAGATAGCCTTCTTCTTCAAACTGTGCAATCTGCTCGGCAGTCAGGCAACCCATGGTATTCCTCCTTTTTGTGGGATATTTAGCGGTCAGCTTTTTAATTTTAGAGCCTTATGAGCTATTGTCCTGCTGTGACCAGCGTTAGCGCACCGGGTATAATTTCAAACACGAGTTCTTTTGGGCCTTTCTCAACTTCGCCATCAAATTGAAACCAATCGCTCTTCTCGCGCGTGATATGGATTTTTTTCGCCTGAAATATCTCGACACCGGGCATTCGGTCAAAAGTGCCATTAAAAAGTCGATAGGTATTCAATACCAGGCGAATCCACCCCGGATGTGTAAACACGCATACATTGAGAAACCCATCATCTGGCATCGCTTGAGGGGCTATGGTTGCGCCGCCTCCAAAGTCTGGCATGTTGGCTATGACAACGAACAAAGGCGTGCGCTCAATTTCACTGTTGGAATCCAATCTCAATCGCAATGTCTGCGGGCGATATGAGAGAAGTGACAGCGCGGTGAGCACCAGGTAGGGCAAGAATCCGCGGTGCCCCGTCCGATTTGCATATCGGTGTGCAACCTCTGCGTCTAAGCCAATGCCCGCCGAAGAAAAAAACAGGGCATTGCCCACGCGCCCCACATCGAGTTTCCGTGTCTCTGGCTGAATAAAAGCGCGACAGGCTTTTGCCGGGTCAAAAGATAAATTCAACGCACGCGCGAACGCATTGCCCGATCCAGCGGGTACCACTCCCAGGGGTATCTCTGTGCCGAGTAGTGCGCGTCCAACTTCGTTAATGGTGCCATCGCCTCCAATGGCTACTACCAGATCGAATCCCATTTCGGATGCGCTTTCCGCCAATTCTGTGGCGTGTCCCGCGTACTGCGTCACTTCAAGGGTAAAATCAATTCCCGCTTTCTCACACGCGGCAATCACGCGAGATCGAATATTGCGTTGCACACCTGCATGTGGGTTCGCAATGAAGAGCACGCGGGAAAATTGCACACTCATGTATGTAAAAAATCGACCAGGGTTTGACCGATATCCCTCAAAATTTTTGGCGAAGGTTGTGATACATCGATTTGTTGTACGATTTCTTTGGGATAATGCTCCAATACAGCAATTGTTTGACGGTCGTACACGTCGAATCTTTTGCGAATAATTTGTTCATTTGCATCATCAATGCGGTATGCGACGAGCGCGCGTCCAAAGAGGCGTTTGATCAGTACATTGCGGTCTGGACAATCCAATACCATGATCAATTTTACATTTAAGTTTTCATCGGCCATTTGAGCCTGGGCGAGTGTGCGCGGTAGGCCATCTAAAACCAGTGTCTGTTCATCGGGTTTAAAATCGCCAAAATCAACGAGGCGTTGCATGCGGTCTCGCCACAGTGCAACGACAAATTCGTCGGGTACCAGTTCGCCTTTGCGAATGCTCGCCAGAGCCATTTCCCCCGGCTGGCTATCGACGTCCAATGCCCTGAGCATATCGCCACTTGAGAAATGGTACAATCCCGGAATTTGTTTTAACACACTCCCCCAGGTGCCCTTACCAGCACCGGGGGGCCCAAACAACAAGACAGTATCATACATCGGCATAACTCCCGCGTTTGTCTTTTGACAGAATGGAAATGTGACTGTATTTTAATGGACAGAAAGTCAGCGTTTAGCCCCTTCTTATCCATCTCGAGAATATCGCAATTTGTTTTGCTAACCGCTGACTGCCTTCTTATAGGAGAATATCATGGACCTCGATCCCGCTGCTGTCTCGCTTAAAAAAAACGGCGATAAAATCGAAGCTCTTATCCACGGGAAGACCACGTTTGTCGATCGTCTTGCCCGCGCGTTTCCCCAAAGCAATCCCGACCAATTTGTCAGTTTGATGGATGAATTGGGACACGAAATTGGCATTATTGAAAATCCCAAAAAACTCGACGCAGCCTCGCGCAATTTGCTCGAAGCCGAACTCAAAGCCATCTACTTTGTCCCGACTATCAGCGCCATAACTTCCGTCGTATCCAAAGGCACGGGCAGTCAGTGGACTGTTGATACCGACGATGGCGAATATACCTTCCGCATTATGGGTCGAGACGCGCTCAATGGCTATGAACCGCCTGCAATTGAAATCACGGATGAAAATGGCAAGCGATACAGAATTGACAATTACTGGGATCTCGATGTCGAAAGTCGAGACCTGACCTCTGACCTTTTGCCCGATAAAGTTATCAAGGCGCGCTATTACACCCGATCGATCTCGAGTAGTAGAAGTGGCAAAAGCAGAGGTTCGAGCAGTCGCGGTAGTAGCAGTCGCGGTGGTAGCGGCATGGGCGGATCGATTGGCATACGGTGATCCGCTACCGCACCCCCAACATCAATTCGGCCAGCAATTGATCCAGATGCTCATAGCCCAATCCAACGCGCCCCATTGCATCGATGTCAAATTGCACTTGTTTGAGTGCCTGCGATTTTTCCCGGCTGTATTTGCCCAGATGCTGTTCATATTCGGGGTTCTGGTTTCCGATTTCTTGCAAGATTCCCTGAATTTCGGCATCTGCTTCAAATTGTGCTGCTTTTTCTCTTAAGATATTGTACGTACGCATACACCCTGCGGCAAAATCCCATACCCCATCTTCGTCTTCCGTGCGGAATGCGTGTGCATCGAAGTGTTTTGGACCCGCATAACCGTTGTTTTCGAGCAAGCGCACGAGCAAAAAGGCACTTTTGTAATCTTCTGAGCCAAACCGAAAGTCCTGATCATAGCGACCAAAACGCTGATCGTTTAAGTCGATATGGAAGAGTTTGCCCGCTTCGAGCGCTTGCGCTACGCCGTGGTGGAAATTTAACCCCGCCATGTGTTCGTGTGCAACTTCCGGGTTGACGCCTACCATCTCGGGATAATCCAGTGTTTCGATGAATGCCAGATAATGCCCGGTTGTGGGAAAGTACATATCGGCACGCGGTTCGTTGGGTTTGGCTTCGAGCGCGAAATTCAAATCGTATTTTTGGTCGCGCACGTAATCGCACAAATAATTTAAGCCATCTCGATAGCGTTTGAGGGCGTCGATGGGATCTTTGGCCACATTGCATTCGGCGCCTTCGCGTCCGCCCCAAAATACATAGGTTTTTGCACCCAATTCGACGCCTAAATCAATGGCTTGCATAATTTTTTGCAAGCCATAAGCGCGAATTTTAGGATCGTTGGACGTAAAGCCCCCATCCTTAAATACGGGATGAGAAAATGTATTGGTGGTTGCCATGGGCACAACCATGCCGCAATTTTTTAGTGCGTTTTTGAAATCGCTTACTATTCTATCGCGTTGCTGTGGTGTGGCGTCAATTGGCACGAGGTCGTTATCGTGCAGGTTAATGCCCCACGCGCCCAGTTCGCTCAATCGCTGCACAATCCGCTCGGGCGCAAGCGATTGGCGCGTTGGGTCGCCAAAGGGGTCGCGTCCGGGATTTCCCACTGTCCACAAACCAAATGAAAATTTATCTTCTTTGTTTGGCGTATATGCATCGGCCATTGGACCTCCTCAAAGTGCGAATTAAAAATTAAAAATGACAATAAAGCGTTGCAACTTCCGCGTGCAAAATATCATGGTGCAGTCTGACTGTCAATGGACAAACGAATCAGTGAATCAACGGAACGGTGTACAACTGGCCGCCTCTCAGGCCAATTCATCAACGAATGAGCGACGTAGTTTGTAGCAACTTTGGGTGGCGTGCGGGGTTCGTCTATTCGTCTATTCGTCCTACAACTCATCGGGAGCACAAAATGATTATACGCGATCCCGTTCACGGCGATATGTCGTTTAATGAATCAGAACGCCGGGTTATGGACACGCGGCAAATGCAACGCCTGCGCGGTGTGCGCCAAACAGGATCGGCATATCTGGTTTATCCAGGCTGCGTACACACGCGATTTGAACACTCGCTGGGGACAACGGCGATGTCGCGGCGTGTGCTCGATGTCTTGAGACGCGGTGGCGCGCAAATTGATCCCGAGCAGGCCGATGCAGTTGCGCTGGCCGCGCTGGTTCACGACATTTCTCACTTGCCCTTTGGGCATACATTTGAAGATGAACGCAAGCTGTTTCCCCGGCACGATACAGCCGCTCGCATGAAATATTTCTTAACGCAAACAGAAATCGCGCAAGCACTCGATGCTTCGGGCCTGCGCGATACGGTGGTTTCTCTGCTTACGGACAAATCGTTTTCACCGGCATGGATGCAGCAGATTGTGTCCAGCACCATTGATGCCGACTTGCTCGATTATTTGCGTCGCGATGCGTATTTTGCAGGCCTGCGTCAGGATTATGACGACCGTATTTTTAGCACCTTTATGCTTGCCGATGAAAATCTTGCGATTGATTTGACCCGTCTCAGTACGCGCACCGAGTTGTTGCACTTGTTGCGGTTGCGCTATTTTCTCACCGAGCGCGTTTATTATCACCACGCCAAGGTATCGTCGGGCGCTATGATTGCCAAAGCTGTCGAAATTGCCACTGAACACGGTCTTGCCGAAACGGATCTTTATACCCTGACGGACGACGCGCTGTTTCATCTTTTGCTCGGCTATGAAGACCCGCGCATTGACCGTTTGATCAACGGTGTTTGCGAACGGCGTTTGCTCAAACGCGCCTATATGATTTCGACTGCCGAAGTGGGGCGCCGTGGGCGCGATGAATTGATCGCCACCTACAATCGATCTGTTGAGAGTAGGCAGCAGATCGAGCGGCAAATTGCCGATGCTGTAACCATCAATCCCGATCAAATTATTCTCTATTGCCCAGATATCTCGGCTATCAAAGAAGCGCGCGTGCGCGTTGTTACGCGCAATGGCCTGAGCCGCTTGAACGATCCCCCCGACAATCCGCCTTTTGATGTAAAGGTCGTGGAAGACCAGTATGAACGGCTCTGGAAATTCTACATTTTTGCGCCCGAAGGTTATAGAGAACGCGTTGGGCAGGTGTGCGAGCGCATATTTGGCGAACCAAACGCGCTGATATAACGATCTTTATTGAGACCTCTGTGATCGGTGTTTGACGCGGTCAAATAACGGCATATCTGCTCGTCCAGCGCCCTCCATTTTCCTGTGACAGGAAGGGCACAGGCTGATTAGATTGCTCAGTTGATTGGCCTCTTGTGGCGAGTCGAAAAGCCGGTACGGTATTTTGTGGTGTACATCCATCTGCCGTCCGAGTGCGTCTTCTGTAATCCCGCAAGACGCGCAACAAAATCCATCGCGCGCGCGCGCCTTGTCTGCCTGAATTTTCCAATTTCCCCCGCGATACTCTGGGCGGCCTTCCAGCACGAGTTCAAAATTTTCGTCAGATTCCCAATGGGTTCTGCATTGGTTGCTGCAAAATTGGGATCGGATGCCCTTTTCAGCATACCAGCGCGGCTGGGAAAATCGCTTGTCGCATTGCATACATCGCACGGTGATATCGTCTTCGCGCCGAACTTTTTGTTCTTCTTCAAACGACAGGCGCATTTGCGGTGATGATAGATGCTTTTTGGGGGTCATCGTTTTAAAACCTCATATATCAATAGCGCACTCGATTAGCCCAAATATAGGTTGGAATAAATTGCAAGTCCATAGAAAGAATAGATTGTGCCTCACGTAGAGATTGGATATTGTGTCTGAATTTATTATAATAATCGTAATTTACACCTGGACGAATAGGCGAAGAATTAACTGGAAAGTTGCTCAATGTCCGCCAATATTGCAAGGTGATACGACCAGTTAGTTACGTTGGCGTGTCACACCTTGCACATAAATCACAATGAGGATAAACAATGGAATCCCTGACTCTGCTTTCGGGCGATACAATGCCTGTTGTCGGCCTTGGTACCTGGCCGATGAGAGGCAATCAATGTAAAGCGGTCATAAAACAGGCGCTTGAACTGGGCTATACGCATTTCGATACGGCCTGGATCTATCAGAATCAGCGCGAGATCGGCGAAGCCCTGCGGGAGGTTGGTGCTGATCGTTCGCAACTTTTTATTACTTCTAAAGTCGGTAGAGATTATCTGCAATATGATGTCGCGATAAAACAAGCCGATGATATTCTCGAATATCTCCAGATGGACTACGTGGATCTGTTGCTCGTTCACTGGCCCAACGAGACCGTGCCTATGGAGGGAACTATTCGCGCTTTCAACGAGGTTTTCGATGCGGGCAAAGCGAGAAGTATTGGGGTTAGCAACTTTTCGGTCGAACAAATGGAACGCGCTCGTTCTCTCTCTGCGGCGCCTATCAGCGTCAATCAGATCAAATACCATCCGGGTTACGAACAGCGAGATGTTTTGCAATGGTGCCTGGAAAACGATGTGGTGGTGACTGCGTATTCCCCTTTGGGGAAGAAGGATGTTCTTCGGGACCCTGTTCTGCTGGATATTGCCCGCATATACGATAAGACCTCTGCACACGTCGCACTCAAGTGGTTGCTGCAAAAAGGTATGATCGTTATTCCCAAAGCGAGTTCCAGAGGACATCTCCAGGCAAATCTCGATATTTTTGACTGGTCCTTATCTGAAAGCGAGATGGCGTCCATTGATCTCATAGCGGGGTAAACGAAATGAATGAGAAAAGCAGGCCCAATGTCGTTCTTATCATTACGGACGATCAGGGGTACGGAACTGTGGGGGTACACGGGAATGACCAGGTCAGGACGCCATATATGGATCGTTTGGCCAATGAAGGGGTGGCGTTTGACCGGTTCTACGGGCATCCGCTTTGTTCGCCTTCTCGAGCCGCATTGATGACCGGGCGGTATTTCTATCGAACCGGCATTCTACACACGTCTCGGGGGGGTGCATTAATGTCGGGCGATGAGGTCACTGCCGCTGAGTTGTTTCGAGATGCCGGGTATCGCACTGGGATTTTTGGGAAGTGGCATCTCGGTGACAATTATCCAATGAGGCCAATGGACCAGGGGTTTGAGAAAGCCGTGTGGCACAAAGGAGGAGGGATCGGGCAGCCCCCCGTAAGGCCAAATAGCTACTTTGACTCCCTTCTATGGCGAGAAGGGGAAGAGTTCCAGGCAAAAGGGTATTGCACGGATGTCTTCTTTGACGAGGCCCTCGCGTTTATCGAGGAACATCAAAGCGAGCCTTTTTTCATCTATATTCCGACGAA
>JAGWBW010000058.1:0-599 GCA_021295695.1 Candidatus Latescibacterota bacterium | reverse complement strand
AGCGTCGCACGAATCTATGGGATGGTCGAGAATATCGATGACAATATTGGGCGACTCAT
Source organism: Candidatus Latescibacterota bacterium (assembly GCA_021295695.1). Taxonomy (GTDB): domain Bacteria; phylum Latescibacterota; class UBA2968; order UBA2968; family UBA2968; genus VXRD01. The sequence continues at coordinate 540 of JAGWBW010000058.1, read as the reverse complement.
GGAATTATTGGAACATCTCGGTCTGGATGAAGATACAATAATCATCTTTACGTCCGACCACGGTCCCGCGGGCGGCAGGTACAATGCCGGACTCAGGTCCCATAAAGGAGACGTGTACGAAGGCGGGATTCGAGTTCCGTATTTCATGAGGTGGCCGAAAGGGATGCCGGCTGGTTTCAAAACCGACAAGATTGCCTCACATATCGATGTTCTGCCCACTTTGTTGTCGCTTTGTAAGGTGGATTCTCCCTCTGATCTCAGGATGGATGGCGTGGATCTGACGCCCCTGATTCGAGGTCGTGAAGTGGAATGGCTTGATCGCACACTTTTCATTCAGACACACCGGGGGAGCCGCCCGCGACAGTACCACAACTGTACGGCGATTACCCAACGCTACAAGTGGTTAGGTTATCCCGGTACCGGTGGACAGTGGGATTTTGAGACTTCTTCGACAGACCCCGTGATGGAGCTGTACGATCTTGAAGATGACCCTGGCGAAGAGAAAGAGATAGGTGGTCAGATGCCCGATCTTGTAGGGCG
>JAGWBW010000299.1 GCA_021295695.1 Candidatus Latescibacterota bacterium | reverse complement strand
AGGAGAAAGTGAAACAAAGCGCGCGCCAGAATGATGAATCTGAGGAGAAGTAATCATGTTGGTAAAATTATTCGGCATTGCCTTGCTGGTCGTCGGTGGGATTGTTGCATTTTGCTTGCTGATGATTCTTATTGGAACGATTTTTAGTATTTTGATTTTTGCGTTGAAGGTGGCAATCCCCGTGGTGCTGGTGTATCTGGGGTATCGGTTGATTACGCGAGATAGGCATCAATCAATGTACCCGACATGAATCCTACCCTTTCCCATTGGTTTCTTGTGATATTGTAGCCAAAAGCGCTGGATCCACACTCTGAAAATGCAAATCTCGCTGCGGGAATGGAATCGTAATATTCCGCTCTCGAAAAGCCCGGACAATTGCAAAATTTAAATCGCTAATCACAAAATAGTGACGGGTTGGATTTTCAATCCACACCAGCAAATCAAAAGTCAGCGAACTATCGCCAAAGCCCAGGAACTGCATCTGTGGCTCGGGATCGGACAAAACCTCTGGATGCGCCCGCCCCACTTCCAACAACGTCTCTGCGACCAGTTCCACATCGGCCCCGTAAGATACCCCCACAGATGCGTGAATACGCACTTTTGAATCTTGAAAGCTCCAGTTTGTGACATTTTCAGATAAAAATTTTGAATTGGGCACAATAATCGTCACCCTGTCCAGGGTTTCAACCTTTGTGCTGTATGCATTAACTGCCCGTACACTGCCCTTCACACCATTGACCTCCACAAAATCTCCCTCCTGCACGGGGCGCTCAAATAACATAATGAGTCCGCTGATAAAATTGTGGGTAATAGTTTGCAACCCCAAACCAATCCCCACCAACAATACCGCACTAACCGCTGCCAATGTCGTCAGATTAATCCCGGTATATTCTATGGCGATAAATACGCCAACGCACATGATAATAATGTGCAATAGGCGACAAATAGCCGACTGCGAACCTTTATGCAGGTGTATCTGTTCAAACACATTGCGCCGCAACATCCGCTGCAACATCCGCGATATACCATACGCAATAAGGATAATCAGCGTAGCCGTCAGCAAAATGGCTGGCGTTATTTCTATTTCGCCAAAAGAAACGATTGGTTCCTTAATTACCTTATGTAAATTATCCCATGGGTTCATACTTAATCCTCCTGAATCAATACAATCAGATCATCCGATTCGCTCAGCATATATGGCTCATCATGCGCCGGATTGAGCGCGACCCCACCGTTTTGGCGAATACCCAGCGCGATTTCACCCCGACATGCCGACATCTCTTTGAGCTGCCCAAAACTCACATTTTGACCTGCTATGCCGTAATCTGAAACTCGGCGAAAGCAAATTTCTGCACCGCCGGCAGCAAACAACTCTTCATAAACGACATTGAGTTCCCGACGCAATGCAACTTGTGCCAGCACCTGGCTTGCGATCATTGGCGTAATCAATACCTCGGTATCGTAATCTTCAAACAACGCCACATTGTCGGAATCCAGCAAATCGACCAGAATTTTTGGTTTATGGGTGCTGCTCTCCTCCAGTACATTCCTCAGCACCAGATGTACCACAATCGTCCGCGCATCCGACTCTTCCTGTGTCTCTACCCAATCACTGCCCAAAATTACCACATTGTCATACCCACCTGGCTTCATTTCTCTTAAATTTGATAGTGAAGTAGTCTCACCTTCGCGATGGGTGACAACCACGCGGCGCAGATCAATGCCTTTTTGTTCTATCTCTGCTTCTCTTTGCGCCGACGGTACAAGAGACAAAACCGCGACCTCGAACTGTTCGCGCACCTGCCTGCCGAACTCTTTGAGCAAATCCGCTGCTTTGTGGTTCCATCCCAAAATTAAGATGCGTCTTTTGCTTCTTCCCCTCACATAAGGCATTTCCTGGAATTTACGCGATATGCCTTCTATCTGATAATTTTTCAAGGGTTCACAATCCTCGTAATCTTCCGCCAAAAAGACCAGACGGTCTTCTGATTCCAAAATCAGATCCTCGGGCGGATTGAGCATGGGGCAAAATGTTTCACCTTGAGGACGCACCACGCCCAGCAAAATCGCTTTGGGATACGCACCTGATAGATCGCCAAAACGCAAACCCGTAAACTCCCCGAACATTCGCACATAGACCTCATTGCCAAGCCCGTGTGACAAAATCTCGTGGAACACATGCGACAATCCCGGATGACGCACATTTTGCGCCATGCATCGCGTAATAAAAACATCGCTCGCCAAAATTTCCAAAATACCCCGATAGGCTCTTTTTGCCATCAACACTTTGTCGGAATCGAAAATTTCTGTCACCAGAAAGGGCAAAACCTCTTTAGCATTCCCTTTTTCACCTTGATTCGATATCGACATCAAGGTTTTTATAATGCGCATATCCGATTCATTCGCACTGCCATAAGCAAAATCTGCGCCGGGCAAAATAATGGCACCCGCATTTTGGAAATCCACGCGCTCCAGATGTTCTATCCGAAGAGGTATCCCCGATCGAAACGTGATCTTCTTAGGATTCCACAGAGTGCCCAATGCTCTCCGCAATTCCATTGTGCGCTCCAAACTCACGTCTTCGGAAAGAATTACCACATGTAAACCACGCGCCCCCAGCAACTGTAAA
>JAGWBW010000298.1:8988-10998 GCA_021295695.1 Candidatus Latescibacterota bacterium | reverse complement strand
TGGTCATTGAAATGCTCCGTTTTAACGAATAACGGCGAATTTTTTGATTATCTTATCGCCTGTCTGAATGTCTGTGATCACGGCAAAGTAAATGCCGCTTGTAATCACCTGATTCGACTCTGTGGTCAGGTTCCAAAATTCATCCCCTGTGCCGTCTGTGTGCTCGATGGTGAAAATCGATTCACCCAGTTCGCTGAAAATCTGGATGGTGCATTCCCCCGGTATTTCGAAAAATGCCAGCTTGTCCTGTTGGTCTGGAAATCGAATATTTTGATCGGCTTCCAGAACATAAGGATTGGGCACAACGCGCACATCACCCAGCGTACTGCCGGGCGGGCGCTTCAAAAACGCGGGATCATAGGTCTGCGTATAATACCGGCTGCTTTTCATCACCATGCCAGTGGGCGTGAGTCCGGTTCCATCGTTATTCACTGCACCAACGGATTGGATGTAGTAAAAATAACTAATGCCGCGCACCACGTCCGTGTCAGCGTATTCTCGCGCCGCTGCGCCCAGCGTGGCGATCAATTGGTATTCCCAGAGGTCATCCACAGTGCCTTCATAAAAATTGCGCGTGCGCCAAATTTCAAAACCCGAGTGATTGGCATTGGAGAAGGTCTCCCACGAAAGTACAATTTGATCGGAGCCGGATTGCACATTGAAAACTTTGGGCGGCAGTGGGGGATGCGGAATATTATAACCCGATTCCCAGTTTGCCGTGGCTCTTCGGATCATGTGATAGATCGAATCTCGGGTCCCCAGCGCCCAGCGGTTCTTTGTCTGGGTCTGGCCTTCATAGGTAATGGGCAGTGTATCGTCATAGCCCGATTCTTTGTACGCCTTGCCCACTGCAACAGCCACATCCCGGTCCAGCCCGTACATGCCTTCAAGCCAGACCATATTGACACTTTCGCCAGGAGCCAGGGTGTAGGGACCAATAGCAAACGCTGGCACCATACCTCCACTTCTCATGCGATCAACATCAATTTGAGCACCCATGCGTTCGTACCACGATTCTGAATCGAACGGACCGGCAGGATTCGGAGGTGCTGAACGGTCGGCTTCGTGCGGAAAAAAGTGACCGTCTTCACCCGGGTTGCCATACTCGGCATAGCTCAGGTCGGGGTGCATAAAGTGGTACGTGTTTTTCATCTGCTCGGCATCGCCAAAAGACGGATTGGTATTTGACTCGCCTCCTCGGGTGAAGCCCGTAGTTCTGGGCTGGCCCTGATCATTACTCCGATCTGTTGGGCTTGTATCTGCGTGCAAGATCGCCCGGGTCAGCATATAAGCACCGCCGAGCCGACCGATGGAATCGCCTTCTGTAATCCGATAATTAGCATTTCCGCGTCCACCTCTCCAGATAGGCCCTCCGATGCGGTTCAGGAAGGACACACTCGTACCATTGCCTATCCAGCCGAGCGTGGCGCGGATGCCTTCCCATTTGCCCACATCCTCCTTGCCGTCGCCCACATAATCCCACATCGTACCCGAGACACCAGCACCTGTAACCCCGCGGGGTCCCCAGAGGTGTTCTTTGGCTGCAAAGGACAACATCATCTCGTTTGCGGTTTGATCGGGCAATTCGATCTCTTCATCGTCATCGACATTGCCCGTATTGGTCCAGGTCATTTCCCGGATGTGGTAATCGTCGTGATACGGGGTTGAAAATGCGTATATCTTCTCTTCCCATGTGATGCCCACATTGGAATTGGCTCCGCGAACGATCATGCGATCTGACGGAATTGAAGGATCGACGCGCGTGAGCACTGTGGGTCTGACGAATGACTGAAATCCATCGACAAATACATCTGGTTTTTCAAACTTGCCAATCAGTTCCATGGGCAATGCAAAATGTTCGCCCAGGTCAAATACGCGAGGTCCCGCACGGGCGACCTTAAATGACCAGAACTCGCCATTTTCATCTGTAAAATCTTTTACTCCGATATAATGACGGCTGCGCACATGCGTGCCACCTTCTCGAGCATAAATACCGGGCCAGTATTTCAC